>CANHVD010000387.1 GCA_947463775.1 Planctomycetaceae bacterium
CTACAACCTGACTCAGCCGGAAATGGCTGATCGGCTTGGGCAGCGAAAAGTACAGTGCCTCCTCGATGTGCAACCTGATTTGGTCGTTTCCGGAAACGCGGGCTGCTCACTGCAATTGCAGGCACAGCTAAAGAAAAGCGGGAAGTCGGTGCCGGTCGTTCATCCGATGGAGTTACTGGATCTAAGCTATCGATCTGGCAAACTGAGCGAACTTTGATGCGTCTTTTTCGGCGTTGACTCGCCGAAAATTTCCACCGCTTCGTTCGATGATCCAGAATATTTTCGGAAAACCTTCCTTTGGCGACAGGTTTCACAGAATCTGGAATTGGGAAGTGGGGTTCACACCACACGGCTCGGGGATGTTTCCTCGCTTTTGGGCCACAGCCTTTTTTGATTTGGAGCTCCCTCTCATGATGACGACTCGGTTTCTGCGTCAGGTCACGGTTTTCGGCCTGATTGCCATGTTGGCGATGACTTCGATTCAAGCCCAGGAAGGTGGCGGACGCCAACGTGGCGGACGAGGCGGGTTTGGTGGCGGTCCCGGCGGACCGTTCGGTGGACCTCGCCTTGACCGTGCTGCTCTGTTGCGAATCGAAAAGGTTCGACTGGAATTGAAGATCGAGGAAGCTCAGGCGGCCACGATTGATGCGGCTCTGGACGCCTATAACGAACAACGTGATGCGAGTCCTCGCCCTGATCGCGAAGCGTTCGAGAAGATGACCGAAGAAGAGCGAAACGCCTACATGGAGAAGTCTCGCAAGGAACGCGAAGAACTGAGCAAAAAGACTGACGAGATCCTCGTGGCACTGCTGGAAGAGCCACAGGTCAAGCGTCTGGACGAAGTGGCCATTCAGGCTCGTATGGCAATGTCAGCATCGGCAACCTTGAAGGCCGATGACATCAAAGGCAAGCTGATGATTACGGATGAGCAGATCGCCAAACTTGACGAAGCTCAGAAGGTTCTTGACGAAGAGCGTCAGAAGGCATTTCAGGAGGCGTTTGCCGGGGGCGGTGGTGGTCAGGGTGGAGATCGTGAAGCCATGCGAGCCAAAATGACAGAAATGATGGCCGCAATGCAGAAGAAGTCGACAGAGTCAGCTATGGCTGTTTTGACAGACGACCAGAAGAAAGCTCTGGACGGAATGAAGGGCGCTCCATTTGAGTTGACCATGCGAGACTTCATGGGCGGTCGCGGATTCGGCGGCCCTCCAGGTGGTGGCGGTCGCGGCGGCCGTCCTCCAGCAGAATAGCTCGCAACCAGAACAGACAAATCTAAGTAGCGAAGGGGCAGCGGGTAAGAATCCGTTGCCCCTTTTTCATTGAAGCTCGTCGTCAGATATTCCGGTCTGCAGATTTTCAAAACTGGCACAGCGACCTAATGACGGCCCACCGTTGCCGATTGTTCCGAAAGCTCGAGCGCGAAGATGCGCGCTCTGTGCGAACTGGCACAATGAGCCTCTCTCAGCCAGCACGGCATTTTCAATGCCCTTCCCGCTTTGAAGAACCAAGGGTGTTCTCGGCCAGGCCGGCACTGATAGATGTGCTTGACAGGGTCGTCGCTGACAGTCACCCTCATACACATTCAAACATCGGCTTTTGAGCTTGTGTGTGATTTCACCACAGAGGTCACGGAGAACACAGAGGGAATCGCTGAGGGGAAGTAAAATGATTTGAACGCAGAGGACGCGGAGGTGCGCAGAGAAAATATATTCCTGTATTCCCCCTGCGTTCCTCTCCGAACCCTGCGTTCAGAAACTGTGCTTCCTCTGTGTAACTCTTTGACCTCTGTGGTGAAAACCTCGCTTGTTCTGCCTTCTGCCGGAATCTGAAACTCTGTTAGTGCAATGTCCTGATCAAACAGGCCTGAGTTCATAAAAAGGGATCTTGTATGTCTGCGATTCGCTGCTTCACCATTCCTCTGCTTTGCCTTTCGTCGTTGGTTTCCTCCGCATTCGCTCAGGAGTCCATCGAATTCAACCGAGATATCCGGCCGATCCTGAACGATGCGTGCTTTGCCTGCCATGGCCCGGATAGTGCCTCACGAAAAGGCGAACTGCGGTTAGATCAGCGCGACGCGGCTGTCGAAAAAGCAGCGATCGTGGAGGGGAAGCCGGAAGAGAGCGAAATGATTCGCCGAATTCTGTCGGACGATCCGGAAGAGGTCATGCCTCCACCGGAACTCAAAAAGACGCTCAGCCCGGAACAGAAAAAGCTGCTGGCAGACTGGATCAAATCCGGTGCACAGTACCAGCAACACTGGTCGTATATTGCCCCTGTTCGGCCAGCAGTGCCGACGGTTCCGGACGCCGTTAAAGCCAGCCACGGCAGTTGGCCAAAGAATCCGATCGACAATTTTGTGCTGAGCAAACTGGTGGCCAACGGATTGACGCCCGCAGAAGAAGCCGATCGTCACACACTGGCTCGCCGTGCCAGTTTTGATATCACCGGACTGCCACCGAAATGGGAACAGGTCGAAGCGTTCGTCAATGATAAGTCAGCGGATGCTTACGAAAAGTACATCGACATGCTGCTGACTTCGCCGCAGTGGGGCGAACATCGAGGGCGCTATTGGCTGGACTATGCTCGCTACGCGGACACTCACGGAATTCACTTCGATAACTATCGTGAAATGTGGGCGTACCGTGACTGGGTGATCAAGGCGTTCAACCAAAACATGCCCTACGATCAGTTTACGATCGAGAATCTTGCCGGCGACTTGCTGCCCAACGCGACGCTCGATCAAAAGATCGCCTCAGGCTTCAATCGCTGCAACATGACGACGAACGAAGGTGGCATTATCGACGAGGAGTACGCAGTGCTCTACACACGCGATAGAACAGAAACCGTTTCAGCCGTCTGGATGGGACTGACCGCTGGATGCGCAACCTGCCACAGCCACAAGTTTGATGAGTTGAGTCAGAAAGAGTTCTATGAGATGTCTGCGTTCTTCAACAACACGACGCAGGCAGTTCGAGACGGAAACATCAAGGACACACCGCCGATCATCCCGGTGCCGCTCGAAGCTGACCGGGCTCGGTTCACCGAGTTGCCTCCGCTAGTCGCCTCCGCTCGTGCTGCTGTCGAAGAACGTCGCGCGGGAGCACGGCCGGAGTTCAATGCATGGATCACAACAGCGAAACCTGAAACGCTGGGAGAACCAGTCTCTTCAGAAGGGCTGCATTTCCTCGCAGGCCTCAATGAAGGCGACGGAAAACTATTGCACTACAGTCTGGACGGCAATGCGGCTGAAGTGGCATTGAATGATTCTGCCAAATGGCAGGATGGACCCAATGGGAAAGCTCTGCAAGTTCAAGGTGCCGCCTGCGATGTGGCAACGGTTGGTGACTTTGAAGCCGATCAGCCATTCTCCTGCGCAGCGTGGGTCAACGTGCCAGCCAATGATGGCGGCGGAGCCATGCTGGCTCGCATGGAAGCCGGACCAGGCTATCGAGGCTGGGACTTCTGGATGCAGCAGCGACGCATTGGCATGCATATCGTCAACGCGTGGCCAGACAAAGCTCTGAAGGTCGTCAGCAAGGCTCAGGTTCCCGCCAATGAATGGGTGCACGTCGCTGTGACCTATGACGGCAGCCGAAAAGCTTCTGGCCTGCAGGTCTATATCAACGGCGCGGTGCAGGAAAAGAACATCGAGAACGACAAGCTGGATGGATCCACGATTCGTACCGAAACACCTTGGCGCATCGGGCAACGAGCTGGTAGTGAAGCGTTCACCGGCACTTTGCAGGATCTGCGAATTCAGAAGCGAGTGCTGACGGCCGCTGAGATTGATTCCATGGCAAAACTCAGCCGCTTCCAGGCGACTCTGGTAAAGGCCGCTGAACAGCGATCTGAGCAGGAAGTGAGTGATCTGTATGCTTTCTGGCTCAAGAGGTTTGACGCTCCGTTTGGAGAAAAGTCGGCTGCTCTGGCAGCTTTGGAGAAAGAAGAAGCCGACATCCGAGCCCGCGGAACGATCGCTCATATCATGAATGAACGAACCGAACCGGCCACGGCTTATGTACTGTTCCGCGGCGAATACGATCAACGGCGGGATCAGGTCTTTCCCGCGACTCCGGCTGCGTTCCCGGCCTTCCCGGAAGCCGCGCCGAAGAATCGGCTGGGGTTTGCTCAATGGTTGCTGCAGCCCGAACATCCGCTGACGACTCGAGTCACCGCGAATCGGCTCTGGCAGGAGGTTTTTGGAACCGGGATTGTTCGCACGACGGGCGACCTGGGAGTCTCCGGAGAACTGCCGGCGAATGAGGAACTGCTGGACTGGCTGGCTGTCGAGTTTCGCGAGGGCGGCTGGGATGTGAAGAAGTTTGTGAAGCTGATGGTTACATCGGCCACCTATCGGCAAAGTGCAGCGGTGACGCCGTTGAAGTTGGAAAAGGATCCTGCAAATCGGTTGATGTCCCGTGGGCCACGTTTCCGAATGGATGCGGAAGTCGTACGAGACAACGCATTGGCAGTGAGTGGATTGCTGGTTGCAAAGATTGGCGGCCCAAGTGTGCGACCTTATCAGCCGGATGGTGTGTGGGAATCTATTGCGATGATTGGCAGTACAACTCAACGATACACACGTGATTCGGGCGACAATCTTTATCGACGCAGTCTGTACACGTTTATTAAACGCATGGCACCGCCGGCATCGCTGGATATTTTCAATTCGCCAAATCGTGAATCATGCTCTGTTCGTCGTGAAAGAACGAATACGCCAATGCAGGCTCTGGTCACGATGAATGATGAGCAGCACGTTGAGGCGGCCCGAAGATTCGCGGAACACATCCTGAAACATGGCGGATCTGCCGACGATCAGCGTCTGCAGTTTGCCGCTCACCAATTGCTGTCTCGTGATTTACAAGCTGATGAGCTGGCAATCCTGAATGACTCACTGGCACAACTGGCTGCGTTCTACAAAGACCATGCGAAAGAGGCTGGTGAATTGATTCAGATCGGTGAGTCTGAGCCGGATGCATCGTTCGACACTGGCACTCTGGCGGCTTGGACGATGTTGTGTAATGAGATGATGAATCTTGATGAAGTGCTGAACAAATAAGACGATGATTTTCGTAGGGTGTGACAAGTTCGCCCCGGCGAACGCAGGCACACCATTTGGCAGAGAGTTCGAAGCAGGGCGTGATTCCCAGAACCTGGGAGCGGAAACTCGGAGGGCTGACGCCCTGCCGCTCGCCGGATGAAAGTTAAATCAGGAGTATTCGACGATGAATTTATTCGAAGAACTCAAACAGAACATGACTCGGCGATATTTCTTTTCGCAGGGTTCAAATGTTATGGGGACTGCGGCTCTCGCGTCACTGCTGGGCCAGTCAGCCATCGGCGGTGTGGATGCACCGAAGGGCCACGCCGGAGCCATGCCGACTCATTTTCCTGCTAAAGCAAAGCACATCATTTATCTGCATATGGTCGGTGGTCCATCGCAACTGGACCTCTATGACCACAAGCCACAGATGGATGCGTGGTACGATAAGGATCTTCCGGAATCCGTGCGGAACGGTCAGCGACTGACGACGATGACCTCGGGGCAGGCTCGCTTTCCTATTGCTCCGTCGAAGTTCAAATTCGAACAGGCGGGACAGTGTGGTATATGGGTCACAGAACTTCTGCCGTGGACGAAGAAAGTCGTCGACGACATGACGTTTGTTCGCAGCATGTACACCGAAGCGATCAATCATGAGCCAGCGGTGAGTCTGCTGCAGACCGGCAATCAAGTAACCGGACGGCCGTGTCTGGGTTCGTGGATGTCTTATGGACTGGGATCACTGAACGAGAATCTGCCGGCCTTTGTAGTCATGGTGGCTCGCCCGACCAACACAGAACAGGTGCAGGCGATTTCTGCAAGATTATGGTCTTCAGGCTATCTGCCGGGCGAATACGCGGCGACATCATTTCGCTCGGCCGGTGATCCCATTCTGTTCATCAACAATCCAAACGGCGTAACGCCCGATGTTC
>CANHVD010000388.1 GCA_947463775.1 Planctomycetaceae bacterium
TAGTGTTCCCACCAACTATTTCGTTCCCTGCACTTCATTTTACGCAGAGCCTTCAATCGATGGCCGGACGTACTCTGCAGGCCTATTCGCGATCCAGCACTTCGATCAGGTTGCTGAAGTCATCCGTCCACAGAACCTTGTCTCGTGGCGGCCGCGTATCCTGCGAGAGAAATCTCATGTAGAGATCAGACTTTAGCAGCGACTTTTCGCGAGCCATCAAGACCCAGCGACTACCCGGCTCAATCAAACTTTGTGCCCCTGTGATTCGATCAATCACCGGGGCTGTTTCCAGAGTGATCGCATACAGCTTTGCAGCCTCCGCCAGACCGTCCGTCACGCGTCGCAAGTCGAAGTGCAGATTCGAAATATGAATGGCAATGAAACCATCGGGCTTAAGATGCTTTAGATAAACCTTGGCGGCTTCCGCGGTCAGCAGATGAGTGGGAACAGCGTCGCCGGAGAATGCATCCAGAACCAGCAGATCAAATGCCTGAGGTGTCTCATTCTCCAGCATCAGTCTCGCGTCACCGTGAATCACATCAACGGTTGATGGACAGTTTTTCAGAAACGTAAAGTGCTGTTGTGCCAGTCGAGTTACGTTCTCATTGATTTCGTAAAAACGAAACGTATCGCCAGGTTGGCCATACGCAGCCAGAGTTCCAGCTCCTAAACCCACCAGGCCGATCTTCAGCGGAGTCTTGCGTTCTCGCAGTTGTTCAATCGCCTTTCCGACACCGGTGTTGTAACCGTAGTACATCGTCGGGAAACTCGGGATCCCATTCAGCTGAATGCCGTGAATGATGCGACCGTGTCGCAGAATGACAGCATCTTCAATCGTGTCATTCTGGACCTCCAGTACACCGTAAAAGTTGCGAACCATGGCAACCGCGTTGGAGTAGCTGCTCACGGCAGCCGCAAACACGGTCCCCAGCCCGGCGAACAGCAGAATCGCCAGCAGCTTCCACAATGTCGGTGGCTGTGGTCCATCCTGCAGCCAGCCTCGGTGATCGAAGTATACGATCACGGCAATTACGCAAGAGACAATCATTCCCAGGGAATGTTCCCAGAACGCCGGGAAGATCAAAGGGGCCAGCAGCCCGACAAACAAACCTCCGGCCGCTCCTCCGGCCGACAATGTCAGATAAAAAGCCGTGAGCGAATCTGCGGATGGTCGCAACCTGGCCAGTTCACCATGACACAGCATGCAAATGGAGAACAGACAACCAAAGTAAATCATCAGCTGCAATGGCAGCCACGTTCTCGAACCAAAACTCTGCAGCCAGCAAACGGCCAGAGCAAGCATCGCGGTTCCCAAAGAGTACAAGCCGCGACGGTACCAGCGATCACTTTCGAAGCACAGAATAAACGACAACAAATAGAGCGACAGTGGCACGACCCACAGAAACGGAATGACGGCCACGTCCTGGCAGACTTCGTTGGTTACCGCCAACAACATCGTGGAAGCCACCATGGACAGGATCAGCCAGCGACCAAAGGCAGACTTTGTTACGATGGCTTCAGCTGATGCGGACTTCTTTTTATTGCTCGAGGATGCGGCACCCGCTTGCTCCTGAGTCACCCCGTTCTCGATTCTCCCCGATATCGACCGCATCGCACACGCCACACACAGCGCTGCAAAGACAAGATAACCCAGCGACCACGCGTTGGCCTGAGTCGAAACTCTCATTAGCGGTTCAAACAAGAACGGATACGAGAGCAAGGCCAGCAACGAGCCCGCATTCGACAACGCGTATAACCGATACGGCGATGCTTGCGGTTGAGCGATACTGAACCATCGCAACAGCAGCGGTCCGGTTGTCGACAGCACAAAGTAGGGCAGCCCTACGGTCGACAGCAGCAATGACAGAATCCGCCCCACCGGCGATTCCAGCCCTGTGGGCTTCCAGTCGATCGATGGCAGAATCTTCAGGAATGCCAGCGAGATCAGCAGAACTCCACAGTGAACCAATCCCTGTTGCCGAGCCGTCAAACGTGAAGTGACCAGATGAGAATACAGGTACCCTCCGCAGAGCAATACCTGAAAGAACAACATGCACGTGGTCCAGACGCTCGGAGTTCCACCAAACCACGGCAGAATCGCTTTACTAATCAGCGGCTGAACCTGAAACAACAGGAACGCACTGACAAAGACAGCCACTGCAAACAGCAGGCTGACCCACCGCTGTGAACTATGCGTATTGTGAGCATCAGCTGATGCGGGAAGATTCATGAGTTAACAACGGCCACAAAAATCGCAGTGAGTTGGTACAGACTCAAAGTCTATACAGAAAGAGAGCCCGGTTTCGCAAGAAAGCCGGGCTCTGTTTGACAGCTAAGTTGTAGGTTGGACATTCTTGTCCGACCGGGTCTCGACGGGCAAGAATGCCCATCCTACTCGAAAGCCAGCTTTTGAACGGGCACTAGTTCTTTCGAGCAGCCGCCCATTCATCCAGCATCGCCTGAATGCGAGCCGGGTTGAAATCGGCAGGAACGTCGTAGTCCTGGTTTGCCTGAAGGTCCTTTACGTTCAGATCCTTCGATGGAACTCCGCCTTCCGGAACTGTTCCATGAGCCGTCCAGACGATGGCATTCAAAACCAAAGTCCTGAAATCCCGATTACCCCAGTTCCAGTGGTCATGTCCGCCGGTGAAACCAAAGCCACGACCAGCGTCTTTGCGTTCACGAGCCCACGCGACCGTCTGTGGCTCTTTGCGTTCCAGAACCGCAGCGCGAACGGCTGGGTTGTTGCTGTGAGGTCCTTCTGGTCGTGACAGACTGCCGTCTGCTTTGACGAGAGTGTCAGAAGGAGGCAGCTCGGACAAAACTGGAATCACGTCCGCGTTTTCTGCAAATCGCATGTGATAGTACCACTCGTCGTTGACGCGAAATGGCTTCACACCGTTGGCAATTGGATGCTTAGGAAAGCTGTCGAACGTTCCGGTCCAGTGAGGATTCACGGACCAGTCAGTTTCGAAGTAGCCACCAGTCCAATCGAGAAACGCTTCACCTGATGCACCCTTGGGAACTTCAACACCGTAGTGAATGCACCCCATTCCGATACCACGATTCTGAAGAGCCTTCAGACGATCCAATTTGCTGTTGAAAGGATGTCCGCCACCGCCGTCTGAGTAAATGATGATCGTGTCGGCATGATCCAGAACGGAATCATCTTCCGGCCAGCCATTCGTGTAGACCGTCGCTTCAATTCCAATGTTCGCACTGTTCAGAGCTTCGGCCAGCAGCATGCAGCCGGCTCGATGTTCGTGAGCACCATAACCATGGCTCGGCTTGCCAGCGATCAGAGCCACCTTCTTAGGAGCTGGCAATCGCTTCAGACGAATATTGCGGAACTGCACTTCCATGGCCGGACCAGCATGAGCCTGCAGAGCCAGGAAACCGGCTGCTCGACGCTCAGCAAGGTCGTTGTCTGTCACATCAACCGTTTTGACGTCGTTGATGAAGTGCTGAAAATGGAAACCATCAGCAACAACTCGATACGTGTTCCAGTCTTCCTTCTTGATCTTCTTCTGGATCTCATTGGTGTCACCAACGCTGCCGGTGACTTTCTTTTCGAACTTGCCGTCGTTGCGAACCAGCTCGGTCGATTCGCCACGCAGGGCCAGAATGCCACGATAGCGTTCGCCGTAGAGAATTCCTGAGTATGTGTCACCAGCTTCGAAGTCAGCCTGGTATCCGCCGATGACCCACTTTTCATTCGGTACTTCAAAGCTGCGATACTGAATGCCGGAGTTGCCGTTGACGATCTTATATTCCAGCTCCAGTTCGAAGTTATCTACCTGGCCGCCGCGCCAGATGATGAACGTGTTTCCTTTGAGCTTCTTGTCTTCTTCGTTGTAAGTCGTGCCAGTGATAGCGCCGTCTTTTACGCTCCAGGTCTTGGGATCGCCGTCCCAGCCGTCCAGAGTTTTTCCATCAAACAGAGTTTCCCAGTCATCCGCAGACGCGGATCCTGTGGCCACGCACAGTGCGGCCAATAACAGAGCAATTCGCTGCAATCGCATATCAAATCCCTTGAGAACATGGTGGAACCCGGCGGATCAGGCAGACTGCCGCATACCGGTTTAAGGAGATTTGAACACCGATCGCCACCGGCTGCAATCCACCGGAAAAAATCTTTGCTTTCTGCCATAGAACACTGTCAGGGCTAAGCAGGATTTCGCGTCATCAGCCGGCATAATTCAGCAGACTGCAACTCGGCCGATTTGCCTCAGCAGTTTTCAGAGTCGCCGACTCGCCCCGTCCTTAGCCTGTTCTCGTCTCATTTCGTACCCACAGGCTGCGTTTTAGGCCTGTGAAATGAAGTGGAGTTCACCACGACACAAACGAAAAGGCGGCGTGCATCAGCGTGACTTCAATGCGATTCTTTCGTGTGTTTCGTGTCTTTCGTGGTACCCAACTGTTGTTTTAGTCGCATCCTTTCGTCGTCTGTTGTTTTTGCAGGGTTTCTACCGCCATAACCGGACGCTAATGCGTTCCGGCTAGTTTAATCAGCCATCGCCCTCACGGCTTCGCAGCCGGCACCGACTTAAGCCGAGCCTTCTCCTCCGCCTCGCGTTTCTGCATATCCTTCGGATGCTTTGAGATGGATTCAAAGACATCCCCAATGACGCGATCGGCCAGACCGCCGAGATGTTTTAGAATGATCGGCTCCGCCTCGGGGAGGAGTTTGGAAGTATTCGGCTCATACCCGCCAACGTCATACGAGTCCGCAGTAGAGATGTAACCGACGTTTCCGTTGGCGTAGCCAACAATGATGGGAGTGATGCGATCGGCGATGGCCGCTTCAAGCTTAAAGCCGTATTCGACCATCGGCTCGCCCGGCATGCTGAGCAGCAGGAACGGGCCAATCTTCATCGCCATCAGTTCGGTGCGGATTGGCTGCTCCTTGCCCGGCAGTTCGATTACTTCGCTCGCGACGCGGATAGGATAGAACGTCGCTCGTTTGGCAAGCTGTTCTCGAGTCACACCAAACGCCGCCGCTCGCACAACCGCACTGCCGAGATCTCGTCCGGCCCATTGGATGTCGGCCTCATCAGCGCAGCGATATGGATAGCCGGGCAGGTTCGGTCGGATATCGCCGGCACAGCCCTGAATGAACAGCGAGGCGGTCTTGTCGGCATAGATCGACTCGACAAACGTCTGAGCTTCACCGGGAAAATCGGCCGTCAACTTTGGATAGCCCTTCGGATACGGCGGCGACCCTTTGTCACCCCACGTGAAGAAGCACGGATGGCAGACTGCGTGCATGATGATCGCCAGCGGCGTGAGCGACTGGCCGTCATCGAAACGCAGCACCTTCACGCGAGGATCATTTGGCCCATCGGGATTCAGTCGGATCACAGCTCGCCCGTCGATCGTCTTGCGACGGTTGATGCCAAACCCGATCCGATCTTCGGTCATGCCGACGCTCACCGACCGCATGTTGGCTCCGGCTTCCTTTGCCGCGGCCGTAATTTTTGTGATCACACCTGAGGCCCATTCAGGGTTTTCTTCCCATCCAGGCCCTGAGTGATTATGCGAAGCACAGACCATGATATTTGCAGCCGGCACGCCGATTTCTTTCTCAATCGCCACCCGCGCCCGCGTCACCAGATCGTCCCACGCTGCGATCACATCCAACGTCACGATCGCCGCTTTCGTCTCGCCATCATCCAACACCAGCACACCCGCTCGCAACGGATCTCGCACCCCGTTGACCACTCGAGTATGCCCGGTGACGGTCAGGTCCTTCACCTCCTCCGGCGTGATATCCACCTTCGCCGCGCCGGCCTTGAGATTCGAGACGACCGGAAAAGTCCCATCCACAACCTGCGCCGAAACGCTCGCCGTCAGCAGCAGAAATACGAGCAGATATTTCATCAGAGCGACCTCCAAGAATATTGAGGCATCGGGAAGATGAAGCGGAACGTACCATCCTGTTGCCACAAGTCCAA
>CANHVD010000389.1 GCA_947463775.1 Planctomycetaceae bacterium
AAGCAGGCTTACGCCAAACAGGCAACCGTTCAGCTGACAGAGATTAACGAAATCCTGCGAACGCGAAAACCTTCACAATGCGACTTTGAGCAACCATCGGAAAATGAGCGGCTGCAAATCTCTTCAAGAGCGCCCTTTGGCCCGGCTGGCATCACGAGTATCAGGCCTCAAATGGGAGTCGACATTAGAAAAGAACGCCCGACAGAACCACGACGGGCTCCCAACCCGGTCCCGGAATCACAGAGAAAAGCGTCCGGCAAGACTGGCTTATCCGAGTTCAGTTGGTGCCTCCAAACCCCGTACCGATCTTTGAAACCGGTGCATTCCCGACACCCTGAATGATCAAGGTCGCCCGGAAGCAGAGCACTACTGAGGAGTCCGAAGTCGGCATTGACACGGGTGGCCAACTAACCAACACTAAGACACATTCTTTTATGGCAGTTCGGATTCCTACTTGAAAGACCACGATGAGCTACAACCCTTTCGAAGCCCCGGCATCAAACTCCCGCGTTATTGGAATAGTCAGCGGATCTCGCGAAGACCTGCTGAAGGTGGCAAAATACCAGAAGGGGATTCTGGTTTGCATTCTGGTTTATATTCTGGCAGTTGCTGGCCAGTTTGCGTTACCGCCACAGATCCGTCCATTGGTTGGTCTGGGAGTGCTCGTCGTTGGATTAATCGCAGCAGTTTTCACCATCCTTCTGGCCATGAAGACGCACGGAACCGGTCTCGGCATCATTCTGGGGGTGCTTTGCCTTGTGCCAATTCTTGGTCTCTTGATTCTGCTGCTGGTCAACCAGAAAGCAACGACGGTTTTGCAACTTAACGGCATCAGGGTTGGCCTTCTCGGGGCCGACCTCAGTTCGCTCTAAGGCCGATTTGGGCCAAAGGGATGTGAGGCTGATCGCTTAACGCCCATCCCCTTCAAAAAAGTAGCCGGCATACTCCGCATGCCGTCCGCCAAGTGCGAAAACCCTTTCGTTTTCGAAATTACCCACATGGCAATGTGCCGAATACTTTGCTTAGCTGAAGCGCATTAGCGGTCAACATCACTGCTGTTTTGCCGATTCCATGCCACTCCAGAAGGTTCTGACCGAGTCTTCTGGGAGTTTTTTACCGAAACTCGTCGTGTACGCATGTCCGATGTGCATTCAGCTTGATGAGAAAGCCAAACTGCGGTTGACCCAGTTTTTGCCCAGAGTGACAATCAGGGGCCAATTGTTACTCCTTATTTAACAAACAGCTCACAAAATGAATTTGTCTGGCATGGAAGTCAGCTCGCTCAGCCTTCGTGAGACATTAGGCCCGGTCAGTTTCGTCAGCGCCGGGGATGTTGTTGCGTCTTCGTTTTGCTGCGACAGCCGTAACCTTCGTCCGGGAGAAGTCTTCGTGGCTGTCCCCGGAAAATCTCACGACGGCCACGGTTTTATCGAAGCCGCGGTTTCCGCCGGCGCGTCGGCGGTAATGGTTGAACGCCCTCACGCGAGGATCAACATTCCTCAATGCGTCGTCCCTGACGTCCGCGCGGCTTTTGCAAAAATCTGCCTGGCCCAACAAGGGAATCCACAACGAAATCTCACGGTCGCCGGTGTTACCGGCACCAATGGCAAAACCACATCGACATGGTTACTGCGAGCGATCCTTGAATCAGCCGGCCAAACCACGGGCTTGTTGGGGACAATCGAATACAGCAACGGCCGCGCACGTTCAGCGGCTGCACTGACAACTCCAGCTCCACCGCAGATTGCTCATCTGTTTGCCGACATGGCCAAACAACGAGCCTCCCACTGCGTTATGGAGATCAGCAGTCACGCTTTGGATCAGCGTCGTTGTGCAGCGTTGCCGTTGGCCGTTGCGGCAATTACGAACATCACACGAGATCACTTCGACTATCACGGCGACGTCCGCAATTATCGAACTGCGAAATCTCGAATCGCCGATCTGCTTCAGCCTGGTGCTCCGCTATTGATCGGCGTGGACGATCCGGGCTGTCGAGCTGTCCTCGATCTGCTGCCTTCAAGCACAAATGTGACAACATTTGGCTTCACAGAGACTGCACAAACTCGTGTTGAGCTGACTTCGGCCACTCCACGATCTCAGACTCTGCGAATGCATCTGAAGTCCGGAACGGTTGAGTTCATCTCTTCCCTGGTCGGACGCCATAACGCTCTCAATCTTTTGACGGCGGCTGCGATGGCCGAGCAGCTGGGCATAGACCTCCCGATCATTGCCGACTCACTTTCGGCCGTGACAGAAATCCCCGGTCGCATGGAACGCATTGACCTGGGCCAACCTTTCACAATACTGGTCGATTACGCCCACACCCCAGACGGCATTACTCATTGCCTTGCGACGGCTCGTGCATCAACTCGAGGACGCGTGATACTGGTCTTTGGTGCTGGCGGAGACCGAGATCGCGAGAAACGGCCACTAATGGCTCAGGCTGCAAGCCCTGCCGATTCGATCATTGTGACCTCTGACAATCCGCGTTCAGAATCACCGGCAAAAATCATTGATGAAATCTGTCAGGGCTTCGCGTCCCTGGAACATGTCCAAGCCTGCATCGATCGCAACATCGCAATCCAGAAGGCGGTGAGTATGGCTCAGCCCGGTGATGTGGTCATCATCGCCGGGCGAGGTCACGAGTCCATCCAACAGATTGGTTCTCGCTCGATCAGTTTTGATGACCGAAAAGTGGCGCGTCGCATCGTGCGGGAACTGCAATCGCTTCGTTCTGATTCTGACCATCGAATTCCGAACGCTGTCCCCGCCTGATTTTCTTTACTTCCAATTCCAGTGTTCACCGCAGGGGCTTATCCCCTGAACCCACAACGAACCAGGATCAGTCCTGATCACGGTTCTGGAAACTCTCTCATGTTCCCCTGCAACGTTACGCAGTTGATCAGGATCGTATCCGGACAGACGACAGCCTCGCAGGCTGACGAACCTGTAACCGGCGTTTCCATCGACAGCCGCACGGCCAAACCGGGCGATGCGTTCTTTGCGCTGCCGGGCTCGAAGAGTCATGGAGTTCTGTACGCCGACGAAGCCATCGCTCGAGGCGCGGTGTGTGTCATCGCCGAGTCCACAACAGCCGAGCAGAATCAGTTCCGCTCTCCGATGGTGCGTTTTCATTCCACTGACAGCGCGGAAATCGACAGCCGCATCATTCGAGTTCCCTCCGCACTAACAGCGCTGCAGCAACTCGCCACGTGGAATCGACAACAATCAGCCGCTCTGATCATTGGTGTCACCGGCAGTGTTGGTAAGACAACCACACGACAGATGATCGCTTCGGTCCTGAATCGTGAGTTCCATGGCATCCAGAGTCCCCGGAATTTCAACAACGAACTGGGCGTTCCTCTGAGTCTTCTGCAGCTTAAAGCAGACCATGATTTCGCCGCTCTGGAAATGGGAGCCGGACGAGTCGGCGACATTCGGAAACTTACCGAGATCGCTCAACCGGAATTCGGAGTGATCACGAGAGTCGCTCCGGCCCATGTCGAAACTTTCGGCAGTCTTGATCTGATACGACAGGCCAAACAGGAACTTGCTGAAGCCATCGGCCCTGACGGAACCGTCTTCCTGAATGCCGACGACGATACTGTTCGGCAGATGGAAGCTTCTGTTCGCGGCAATGTCGTGCTGTATGGTTTCAGCTCTGATGCACACGTCCGCGCGACGAACGTTGTGACAAATACAAACCGATCCGTCATCACGGTGGATGGCCGCGAGTTCCAGTTCCAGGGGCCTCGCCATCTGGCAACGGCTGCACTCGCCGCTATCGCTGTCGGACGCATCGCTGGAATGGCAGACAGTCGAATCGCCGATGGGCTGGCTGGGTTCCAGCTTGACGCAGGTCGCGGTCGCATGGTGAATCGTGAGCCATGGACTGTGATTGACGATTCCTACAACGCCAGCCCGGCCAGTGTTGTCGGAGCTATCGAGGGGCTCGCTGACTGGCCCAACTCCAGACATCGAATTCTGGTGCTTGGCGACATGCTGGAGCTGGGGCAGGATTCAGCCGCCGCGCATTTTGAGATTGGCCGACAACTGGCTTCATCAAAGGTTGATCACACGCTGGTCTATGGGCAGTTTGCGGAAAGCGTTGTGGAGGGTGCCCGATCTACCGGAGTGACTCTGAATCACATATCCGTCTTTCATGATCTTGCGACGCTGCAGGTCATGCTGGATTGCATCATGACTCCCGGCGACGTAGTCCTCGTGAAGGGCTCGAGAGGCATGCAGATGGAGCATGTCGTGCAATGGCTGCAGCAACAAGGCGCGGCCTGTTCCGCTCGCGCAGCTGCGTAGTTGGTCATCATTGACACTACGGCGTCGGCGAGAATAGAAACATTCCGGAAGAACGATCCATGAAGATTCGATACCTCCTCTCCCTGGCGATGCTGTTCAAAATTCTCGCCTGCATCAATGTCATTCACGCTGATGAAGTGCCGAAAGTGGCCGCCAGTGCACCGGAAGGACGTCCCACGCTGTCGTTGTTTCAGGCGTTGGTGCTGGGCATCGTGGAAGGGGCGACCGAGTATCTTCCGGTCAGCTCCACCGGCCATCTGCTGATTGCCGAACATCTGATGGGGATGGACGCCGACGAACGACAAAAAGAAGCCGCCGACTCGCTGGCCATCTGTATTCAGTCAGGCGCGATTCTGGCCGTGGTGATGTTGTACTTTGGACGCATCAGGCAAATTGTCGTGGGAGTGCTGGGAAAAGATCCGGACGGGCTGAAGCTGTTGATCAACCTTGTGATCGCGTTCTTTCCCGCAGCCGTCCTGGCGCTTGTGCTGAAAGACTGGGTGAAGCAGCATCTCTTCGGAGTCATGCCTGTCGCCGCCGCACAATTGGTAGGTGGCATCATCATTATTGTTTACGGTTTTGTGACACGAAAAAGCAATCCCAACGAAGGCAAAGAGATCTCTGAGATGTCACGGCCAGACGCATTGCTCATTGGAACTCTGCAGTGTCTGGCGTTCTGGCCGGGGTTCAGCCGAAGCCTCGCCACAATTCTGGGCTGTCGATTTGCGAAGCTGAAAATGATGGCGTCGGTTGAGTTTAGCTTTCTGCTGGGCCTGGTCACTCTGACAGCTGCGACGGGATATGAAGGCCTGAAGCATGGCAAAGAAATGATTGCCGACTATGGACTCGCAATGCCTCTGGTGGCTCTTGTCACCGCGTTCGTGGCGGCTGTCCTGAGCGTTCGCTTCATGGTGGGAGCACTGGGGAAATACGGACTCACGCCATTTGGGTACTATCGAATTTTGCTGGCCATCGCCTGCGTACTGTGGTTGCAGCATTGATCCCGTAATTCGTTTAACGGTAAGCCGCAGGCGTCAGTACCGAGTCCAACCTTCGGGCACAGATAGATCGCGTCCGCGTCTATCGTCTCCATTTATCTGAATCGCTCTCAGATCTTCGGCACGCCTATATTCTCAACCGGCTTTCGCACGAACAAAAAATATACAATCGTGCCGCTGACGATGACGACCACTATTCCGCCCCACAACTGCCAGCGTACTGTTCCCAGCACGAACAACCAGCCTGCCAAAGCGATCAAACTGGGAATCGGATAGAACCACATGCGAAACGGCATCGGGACATCCGGGCGAGTTGTCCGGAGAACATGCAACGCCAGAATCTGAGCAATAAACTGCACCAGAATTCGGACCACGACAGCCGCTTCAATGACCGTCTGCAATGGCAGATAGCAGAACACTGCCGTCAGTGCTCCTAACGTCCACAGCGATACGACAGGATACTTTCGAGTCGGATGAATCTTCGCAAATTGCGGCAGGAAATCTCCGTTGACGGCCGCTGCAAACGGGATCCGCGAATACCCCAGAGTGATCGCAAACATACACGCCAGAACCGTCCAGAGAATCAGCCCAGTAAACCAGACGGCAACCTGATGGCCATAGAGCGTCTCCATAA
>CANHVD010000390.1 GCA_947463775.1 Planctomycetaceae bacterium
CCCGAGATGGGCGACGAAGGACGAATTCCGCCTTCGCTCGACGGCGCGGGGGATAAGCTGAATGAGAACTGGCTAAAAACGATTCTGAACGAAGGTGCCAAGGACCGACCTTACGTGGCGACTCGTATGCCAAAATTCGGAGCCAGCCAAACGGGATCGCTGGTCTCTCTCTTTGCTTCGACAGATGCACTCGGCGAAGACAAGCAGGTCACTTTTCCGGAGCCCGAGCATCGCATTAAAGCTGATGCCCGTCTGATGATTGGTGATCAGGCTCTGTCCTGCATCAAGTGCCACACTTTCGATAAGTATGCCGCGACCGGAATCCAGTCACTGGACATGACAACAATGACTCGCCGCCTGCGTCGGGAGTGGTTTCATCGGTATCTGCTGGATCCACAGAAGTATCGCAGCGGAACTCGCATGCCGGCTGCATGGCCGAAGGGTCGTTCTGTGGTGCCGCATATTCTGAACGGTGATTCGGATGTGCAGATTGAAGCCATTTGGACCTATCTTCTGGATGGCAAGAACGCCAAGGTGCCCAGCGGACTGCAGCGAGAAGCGATCGAGCTCATGCCTGGCGATCGGCCGATTGTCTATCGCAACTTTATCGAAGGCCTGTCTCCTCGTGGCATCGCCGTAGGGTTCGCTGCGAAGGCACATTTTGCCTGGGACGCGGAACACATGACGCCACGATTGATCTGGCATGGTGCCTTTATTGACGCCGCAAAGCACTGGGTCGATCGTGGTCCCGGGAATCAGGTTCCACTGGGCGACCATGTGATGACGCTTCCCGCCGGGCCGCCTCTGGCTTCGCTGGAATCGCTGGATGGTGCCTGGCCCGATGGGAATCCGCGAGATAACGGCTTCGCTTTCAAGGGCTACTCTTTGGACAAAGCCGGCGTTCCGACCTTCAAGTACCGCTGGAATGAGGCAACAGTGACAGACACGATCCTGCCGTTCGAGACCAGTCCGGATAACGGGCTGCAGAGAACTCTGACCGTAACGCCCGCCAACAAGCTGGAGAATGCGTGGCTGCGAATCGCCAGTAGCCAAAACGCTGAAGAGAGTGATGGCGCCGTCATTGTCGATGGCGTTCGCTTTCAGATTGAGGGCAAAGAGCCGATCGTGCGGACGATCAATAATCGCCGGGAGCTGTTAATCCCGATGACTATTAACGCTGGCGAAACAGCGACGGTCCGGATCATCATGACCTGGTAATTCTCTTGCTCTGGTATTTCTGTTTCCTCCAAGTCTCGCCATCGCCCACCGCGTTCAGGTTATCACCATGAAACATATCCTTTTCTCCTGCCTCGCTGCTGTCTTTCTGCAGGCCATTGTTGTTGCTCAGACGACAGTCCCGACCGAGGACGACTATTACCCACTCGCCCGCTTCACGATTCCAAAAGGTATCGTGCTCGAAGCCGGAGCGATTGAGTCTCTTCCCGACGGAACGCTGGCTGTTTCAACTCGCCGTGGTGACATCTATCGCGTCACAAATCCTTTGGATGAGGATCCCTCGAAAGCCACTTACGAATTGTTTGCTCAGGGCCTCCATGAAGTGCTGGGACTGACGTTCAAAGACGGCTGGCTCTACGCCACTCAACGTGGTGAAGTGACTCGGCTGCGTGATACGGATGATGATGGTCTGGCTGATGAAATCGAAACCTTCAGCGACAACTGGGGCATCAACGGTGACTATCACGAGTATGCCTTTGGTTCACCGTTCGACAAGGACGGAAACATGTGGGTTGTGCTGTGTCTGACGGGCTCATTTGGCAGCGACTGCCCTTGGCGAGGCTGGGCGGTCCGAATTGATCCGAACGGAAAAATGATTCCGACGTGCAGCGGAATTCGCTCGCCCGGTGGCATCGCCTTCAACGCCGAAGGCGACGTCTTCTACACAGATAACCAAGGCCCGTGGAACGGGACATGTAGCCTGAAATGGCTGCGACCCGGTTCTTTTCAGGGGCATCCCGGAGGCAATCGCTGGTTCTCAAAAACCGAAGGCGGGGCGAAGTCGGCTCCGAAGGAACCCGAAAGCGGCAGCCGCATCGTCGTGGAGGCGGACAAGATTCCGGAGTATGAGCCACCCGTCATCCTGTTCCCCTATCAGAAGATGGGCCAAAGCGCAAGCGGGATTGCGTGTGATGTGAGCGGCGGAAAGTTCGGTCCGTTCCAGAATCAGATGTTCGTGGGCGACGTGACTCACAGCACGGTGATGCGATGCTTCATCGAGAAAGTCGATGGGCACTATCAGGGGGCGTGCTTCCCGTTTCGCGAAGGCATCGGCTCAGGCACGCTGGCACTCCGAATGATGGACGATGGTTCGATGTTCGTCGGTGGCACAAATCGTGGCTGGGGCTCTCGCGGAACGAAACCGTTCTCGCTCGAGCGCCTGCGGTGGACCGGAAAGGTGCCATTTGAGATTCACGAGATGCGTGCCAAGCCCGACGGTTTCGAGCTGACGTTCACAGAGCCTGTTGATGCTGAGATTGCTCGCAAGCCGGACACATGGAAGCTGCAGACCTACTGCTACATCTTTCAGTCGTCGTACGGCAGTCCGGAAGTCGATCACACAACGCCAACCGTCAAGGAAGTCGCTGTATCTGAGGACGGGCTGTCGGTTCGGCTGAAGGTGGACGGCCTGCAGCGTGGCCATGTGCACGAACTTCATGCGGACGCGTTGAAGTCAAAGGGCGGAATGCCTCTGCTGCATTCTTCAGCGTATTACACGCTGCACTACATCCCAAAGGAATAGGCTGCCCAGGTTCAGAAAAGGGGTCAGGAACCAATAGCCAAATGGCCCGGAGGGTGCTGCGCACTATTGGTTCCTGACCCCTTTTCTGAGCCCAATGTTCAAGCAGCATCCCGCATGATGTCTTCAACCACCTGGCGACGTTTGGACCGGCGGCGGAGTTTGTGCATCCAGCGATCTTCGCCGTCGTCTGTTTCTTTGAGGAACGATCCGGCCAGCAGGCGATAGAAGAACAGAAGAGTGAATGCTCCGAAGACAGCAGCGAAGAAGCCCTTCACACTGATCGGATCCACTGTGGCATCGCGCCAGAAGAACAGCACGGTTCCGCATCCGATCACGCTGCCGCCGATGCCGGTCAGCATGGTCGCCACGGCGCCACCTGGATCGCGGCCTGGCATCACGGCCTTGGCGGCGAGGCCGGTCAGGGTACCGAAACCAACCCAGCGCAGAAGCTCATTGACGCTGGTGCGTAAGACTTCGACGAATTCAGCTTCTGTCATGATTGGGACTCCTGCTTTCTCCTGTCTTCTCTTTTCGGCATACTTGTCCGATTCCACGCAGTCCGAAAACTCTTCTTCGAGGACTGTCCGTTGAATCGGAGAACTTTCGGCAATTGTTGCCGGTCACCGTCGACCTTAAATGCCCCTTTCCTGCGGGATACCGATGAAATTGCCGCCTGACGTTATTCGCTATTTGCTGATCGGGCAGGTGGTCATCCCGATTTTCATCAATGCCACCATCACGTTTGGTATTGGCTGGATCACTTTTCGCCAGCAGGCAACCGTCACGGTCTGGGTTCTCGACAAGGGAGCGGTCACCGATTTTCTGGGCGCCTGCTACTTGCTTCCAGCGATCACGTGTCTGATTGCAACGCCGATCGTTCGAGGTCAGGTAGCTCGCGGTGACGTGCCTGCTCTCACCGTTGACATGACCGGAACGTGGGTTCGGTTCTTCCGAGGCGGTCTGATCTGGCGGGCGACAAAGTTTGGTCTGACCGGCCTGATAAGTTTGATCGGCCCCGTGATGGCCACCTGGAGTTTGTTTGGTTCCGACACGATCGCTACATTCTGGTTCCTGCTGGTCAAAGTCGCCTTCGCCACTCTGCTGGGATGTGTTGTGACCCCACTGATAGCGATCGTTGCTATGACAGATGCACCCAAATCCCACGATCCAGAAACCGCTTCATGTTCAGAGATCTGATTCCCTATCTGGTACAAGGACTGTTTCTGCTGGGATTCCTGGCTCAGCTCTGGTTTGGCATAGCGATCCTGGGGAGGCCGGGAAATCACGAGGTTGTTTATCGAGAGAAATCCCCTGTCAAGTTCTGGCTGATTATCCTGGCAGAGCTGGCTGTGGGGATGGTGATTGGCTTATATCAGTACGATGCGACCATAATGATGGGTTAGACGTCACCACTTTTGGACTCGCTCCGAGGTCTCATTCCTGTTCAGGATACTCTGGACCTTCGATGTTTGGCCCATTCCCCGACTTCCGATGAAGGACACGCTGCAATGAGAGTTCCTGTGTTTCAGACACTGTGTCTGACGGTGATACTGACGATTCTGTCCGGCTCTTATCCCACCGCCGTCGCTCAATCAGACTTGCCTCCCAGCCTGTACATCGAAGCGTATCCGGATCGAACAAGCGTCGCAGCCAACGAAGATCTGGCCTTCCACACATCCACGACTGCCGCCGAATACAGCCTGGAGATTGCTCGCATCGGTGCCAAACGCGAGGTCGTGTTTCAGAAGTCCGGCATCCCAGGTGGTGGAGTTCATCCGATTCCTGAACATGCCAGCGCCAATGGGTGTGGCTGGCCGATTAGCTTTTCGATGCCGGTTCCTTCCGAATGGAAGTCCGGGGACTACACCGCCACATTTAAAGTTAGCGACGGAGGCGGCAAGTTTGTCGCTCGTAATCGCCGGACGGCCGAAATGGAATCATGGTTTGTTGTTCGTCCTTCGAGCTTCGACAAGAACGTAAAGATCCTGCTTCAGCTCGCCACGAACACCTACAACGCTTACAACAACTGGGGCGGCAGCAGCCTTTACGCTTACCATGGTCGAGCCAACCTGCAGGGGCATCGAGTGTCCTTTCAGCGGCCTCAAAGCAGTCTGTTTCCCAACTGGGAACAACCTTTTGTCGCGTGGGCAGAATCAAACGGCTTCACGATCGACTATTGCTCGAACCTCGATCTGGAGCAGCGGCCGGAACTACTCGAACACTATTCTCTGGTTCTAAGCGTTGGCCATGACGAATACTGGTCTGCCGGGATGCGTGATCGTCTGGAAGCATGGATCGCGAAGGGCGGGAACGTGGCCTTTTTCAGCGGGAACACGTGCTGCTGGCAGGTTCGTCCCGAAGAGAACGGACAGGCCCTGACCTGTTACAAACAGGCGTTCAATCTCGACCCGGTGTTCAAGACTGACGACCATAGTTTGCTGACGACGACATGGAGCCACCATCTGGTGAAGCGGCCGGAAAATCTCCTGACGGGTGTCGGTTTCCTGTACGGCGGATATCACAAAAGCCACGGCCAGTTCATGGACGGCAGCGGAGCGTTTACGGTTCATCGCCCCGATCACTGGATGTTTGCCGATACAAATCTGAAGCCCGGCGACAGCTTTGGTGGCCAGCATACGATCGTTGGTTACGAATGTGACGGTTGTGAGCTGCAATGGAAGGACGGCCTTCCTTCGCCGACTCATCGCGACGGGACACCCAAATCGTTTGAGGTTCTGGCGACGTGTCAGGCTCAATGGGCTCCGGACGACTGCGAGTGGTACGACCAGTGGGAACCGGGTCGAATCGGCGCGGCGTGCCTGGGTATTCGCACCGACGGCGGAACCGTCTTCACCTGTGGTTCCACCGACTGGGCTCACGGCCTGCGTGGCGGTGACACCGTAGTCGAACAGATCACTCGCAACATCCTGAAGAAGTTGTCGGCACCCTGATTCCGGCGATCCTGTTGCCGTACGATGGGCATTCCTGCCCGTCGAATTGTTCTCGGCCACAAATGCCGAACGTACGACATTTCTACGTTCGCTACTCCGGCGGGATTGGGCTGCCGTGAGGATCGAGAACGGGGGCGGAGGTTTCCTGTTGCAGACGGTCTCGCAATTCGCGGCCCGTGAAATGTTCCAATTGTTCTGCCTGGCCGTGGATTCGATCGACGGCCACGCCGCCTTC
>CANHVD010000391.1 GCA_947463775.1 Planctomycetaceae bacterium
ATCACACGAACACTTTGCCGCTTCGCCCAGTCTCCAATCACAACATCAATCCCGGCCTGATAGTCGTGACGACACCGTTCGATCACGAGCGGGTCGGCCAGAAATTCCTCCGCCGACGTCCGGGAGAATATTAATGCCACGGCGCCGTAAACCCACGTATCACGGAACTCATACCATCCGGCTTTCTCTTCCGTATAGTCTGCGCAGCAATACGGGGAGATGACAAAGCGATCATTGTCCGGCCAGCGGATCTGTTCCAGATAATCACGGACCGGCAAATGAGTTGGCCACAATGCGTCATCCTGAATCATCATCAGGGCGTTGGCCGCCGGATACCGTCGCAGCAGCTCTGAAAGTGACAGGTAGAAATTTCTCCACGCCCCGGCCGCAGGATTGCGAATCGTTTTGGAGGCAGCAGAAAACTCTTCCGACACAGACACATCGCCATCAATAAACAAATGCAGTTGATCCCAGCCGCAGGCCTGGAGACTCCTGAGACATCGCTCAAGTGTCGGCTGGCGACGCGGAGCTGTTGTGACACCCACGGCCCACGACTTCAACGTTCCGCCCGAGTACTCCGGCATGGGCAACATCTGGAGCATCTGCTCGACGGTACCTCGCTCCCTGGTCTCGTCACTCGCGGGGCTCGTTGGAAGATCGTCTTCATCCGAAAAAACCAGCGGTAGACTGGCCTCGGCAAGATTACGCACTGTGGTCAGGCGTTCGGTGATCTCAGAGTCTGCTGCGAGTTTCACATCGGTCAGGGCATTCTCACAGCGAGACCACAACAGAGAAGCGACAACCGGATTCAGGTCATCGCGTGTCGGCAGAAACGAACGGCAACAGGCTTCGCAGGTTTCCTGATTAACATCTGCAGCGGATGCGTCGAGCCCACGGAGCAGTTCTCCGATGAATTTGCACTGTTGATGGTCGCCGTTCGCAACACGGTGTTCACAAGAGTCCGGGCAGCGATTGGTCATCAGGAAAATCCGCAAATGGCAGTATCAGGAAGCGTTGACGGTTTGAGTATCCGTCAGCGTACTTCAATCTGATTTCCACCGCCAGGCAGACAGGAAGGCTTTGAATTCGCGTGCGAACTCATCTTCGCTTCCGCCTGCTTGTCGCGGCTGCCGGGGCTCCGTAGAATTACGCTCCGACCTTTTTCTCCTTCCCCTGGCTTCCTATGGAGCATCCCGTGTCTTTTCAGACTCGACGCAGTTTTCTTCAGACAACATCCCTGATCGCCGCCGGAGCTGCTTTTGGCACTCGAGTGGGCCTTGCCAGCACGACAGATTCCGCGTTGCCAAAGCTGGGCATTCAACTTTACTCGCTGCGAGGCTACAAGCGTGAAGAAGCACTGCAGCACGCCAAAGACCTGGGATTTGAGCAGGTTGAGTTCTACAGCGGAATGCTGGCGATTAATTCGAGTGACGAAGAAATCGCAGCGACGAAGAAACAACTGGAGAGTCTTGGACTGACGATCTCCGGTCACGGAGTAAATCGGTTCACGAAAGATGCGGCTGAGAATCGCAAGACTTTTGAGTTCGCCAAAAAGATCGGTGCACCGTGTATCTCGGCCGATCCGGATCTGGACTCCTTTGATAGTCTCGACGAACTGGTCAAAGAATTCGATATTCGAGTGGCCATTCACAATCACGGTCCAGGGCACCGTTACAACAAAGCGATTGATGTGCTGCGTGTGATCGAAAATCACGATGAGCGAATCGGAGCGTGTGCGGATCTGGGGCATTATATCCGCTCCGGTCAGAATGCTCCGGAAGTCATTCGCCTGTTGAAGGGCCGACTGTACGGAATTCATCTCAAGGACTTCGCCGAAATGAAGGACAAGACGAAGGGGGTGATTCTTGGCAAGGGGCACCTGAACGTCGAAGAAGTGATCACCGAATTGCAGCTGGCTGGCTTCCCGGCGAACGGAGCGTTGTCTCTTGAATACGAAGAGAACGAAAAGAATCCTCTGGCTGATATCCGCGAATGTTTTGCTGTTGCTAAAACCGCGATGAACACCGTTAGCAAACGGAAGTAACCCGCGATTTGATCTTGAAGTTTTCCCTGAGCCGCGACGACGTTAACCCGTTTTCGCGGCTCATTGTGTTTTGCTGCCAGTGGGACGACAGGCCGTAGCCAATCATGTTTAACGGCAAGCCGCAGGCGACAGCGTCTTTTCTGGGGCCCTTGGGTCTATCTTCTGAAGGCATGAAAATTCTGAGCGGCATGGCTCTCGTGCGTCGTCAGCCTCTCCTATGCAGGTTGGACATTCTTGTCCGAAGGGTTTCGACAGTTTACGCAAGCGACATCGCTCGCTGACGCTTCGGGTTAGGATGAAATCAGCAGCTGCGGGGGTCACATAGTCATCTGGTTCGATTGCATCAGGATGAGTCTGTCGTCAAACTTTGGGGTGGTGGTTTAATCCCCCACAACCCAACGCGACTTCACCAAAGCCCCTCAACCATGCTGTCCCGACTCGCTACGTATACCCTGTTCGGAATTGAAGCTCGACCTGTCGAGGTCGAAGTTGATATTTCCCCCGGCGCAATTCCCAAGGTGATTCTGGTCGGACTGGCAGAAGCGGCGGTCAAAGAGAGCATTCATCGGATCGAACGAGCACTCGTCAACAGTGGCTACGGGCGTCCCAGTGATCGAGTCGTGATCAATCTGTCTCCAGCGGACCTTCCCAAAGATGCCGCGTCTTTAGATCTGCCGATTGCGCTGGGGTTTTTGATTTCCGATGGGCAGATCGAAATCGAACCGGGACGAAAAGTCGTCTACGTGGGAGAACTGGCTCTGGATGGCAGTCTGCGCCCGGTCAAAGGCGTTCTGTCCATGGCACTGGCCGCCAGAGATTCCGGGCAGACGCATATCGTCGTTCCGGCCGCGAACGCAATGGAAGCGGCGGTGGTCGAAGGCATTGACGTCATTGCGGTGGGAACGCTGGCGGAAGCGGTTGGCTTCCTGACCGGCTTGTTGCCTCTGGATCCCGTCATCTTCAGTTGGGACAGCGCGCGACGCAGCTTTGGGGTTTATGACATCGACTATGTTGATGTCAAAGGTCAGGAGATGGCCAAGCGAGCGGTGATGGTGGCCGCGGCAGGTTGTCATCATCTGCTGATGATTGGATCACCCGGAACCGGCAAGACGCTGTTGTCGCAACGCCTGTGTACAATCCTGCCGGAACTCGAACCCGAAGAAAGTCTCGAGACGACTCGCATCTACAGCGCCGTCGCACAACTGGAACCTGGGCAGCCGTTGTTGTTGCGTCGTCCGTTTCGAGCACCGCATCATACGATCAGTGAAGCCGGACTGGTCGGAGGTGGCAGTGTTCCTCAGCCAGGTGAAATCAGTCTGTCTCACAATGGTGTTTTATTTCTCGACGAGTTGCCGGAGTTTAATCGTCGAACGCTCGAGGTGCTGCGACAGCCGCTGGAAGATCAGCACGTTACGATTTCTCGAGCCATGGGCAGCGTCACGTTTCCGGCGAACGTGATGTTAGTCGCGGCCATGAATCCGTGTCCGTGCGGTTTTCGAGGCGATCCGAAACGCAATTGCAGTTGTGCACCCTTGGCGATCGAACGCTATCTTAGTCGTATCAGTGGACCGTTGCTGGACCGAATTGATATCCACATCGAAGTGCCGCCGGTGCCGTTTCGAGAGCTGTCGGACAAGTCCGAGGGCACATCCAGCGAAACAATGCGAGAAGCCGTTGTCGGGGCAAGGAAACGCCAGAATGCTCGTTTCAAAAAAGAATCAGTTCGTGTGAATGGCAAGATGAAGCCGCCTCAGATTCGACGATTCTGCCGTCTGGAGTCGGATGCCGAGGGACTTCTGAAGCACGCCATGGAAGAAATGGGCCTGTCAGCACGAGCGCACGACAAGATTCTGCGAATCAGTCGTACGATCGCCGATCTGGCCGATAGTGAAGAGATTAGTTCGGTTCATTTAACCGAAGCGATCAACTACCGCACACTGGACCGGAATTACTGGCAGCAGTGACGACCTTCAATCTCGCACATCCGTATTGAGACCGCAGTTCGCTGAGCCCCGAGTTACTTCCGTTGTCGTTTTTCAACTCACGAAACGCTATTGAACTGCCCCCGTTGTTTCGTGTGTGCCTTGTGCAGTCTTCGTCGTGGCGAATGCCAGGGCGGCGCCAAGTCCGATGAGCAAAACAAGGACCAGGCTGATTCGCCAGAAATGAATCTGTAGCTTAGAACCGAAATCAAGCTCAAGTTTCAGCGGGGCGTTTTCGGCGACCTGGACGCTGCGACCAAACGTGTATGTGTCGCCTTCTTCCGGCAGGCTAATAATGATCGCCTGCGGTGCGGGGTCAGTCGTGTGTTGATGCTGTACCAGTCGGGCGGCGATCTGCTGGAGAACCGCGTTGTCTTCCGTCGTGTTTCCTCGAAGTAACTGGCTTAATTCCTGCGGTCGGAAGTTCAACTGATCCTGCTGCAGCACCGGGTTCTCGGCGGCGGCTTCACGAAGCTGTTTGTTATCGATCTGGATGGAATCGTCACTACTGTTGTCCAGATACAGTCGTTGACGACGCGTGTTGAGCCCGACAATCGCTTGCTGAGTCTGCAGATTCTCCAGTTGGACTCGAGCATCTTCATTCGAAGCCGCATCGAGTGCGTACTGATTGGCAACACTATTCAGCGCCCAGCGCGCTTTGCTTTGTTCGCCGGCCTGCAGAAGCTGATTAGCTTGCTCCAGAAGCTGAGTCGCCTGCTCGGCCTTAACCTGTCGCTTTCCACTCGCAGCAGACAGATAGGAGTCACGATCGTAATCCTTCTGATTCGACTGGCGAATCAGTTCCAGATTGCCGTCATTGCTGGTCAGCTCGAAACCTTTCGGTGCAATTACACTCCACTGAATGTTTTCCAGAGGCACATTCAATTGCGGACTGCGGAGCTTCAAGTCGCTCAAGCGATCACCGGGAACAGAATAAACAAATCGCACCTGCGCCGTTCGGTCGTCTATGCCGGGCAGAATGTAGAACTGCCACGCATTCTCAGCACCACTTTGTCGAATGGAATTCACACTTTCGCCGTTGACGAAGATGCTGAATAACTCGCCACCTTCCGGCAGGTTGACGCTCAGACTGCTTCGCTGGATCACTTCCATCACCACATCGACGGCCGTCAACTGGTCACCCGTTGGCGACAGAACGGTCGTCAGTGATCCTTCCGCGACACGAAGTTTAAGCCCATCGGCCAGAGAGTGGCGTTTGGCCTGAACCTTCAGTGCGGCACCAGGATCGACGGCACGAAAAACGAGTGCCGGAGCGGTCCGATTGTCCGTTTCTCTCAAGGCCTGAGGGACGGTGTTCCAATCGACGCGCTGCCATCCCTGAGTCAGCTCGTCGTGTTCCAGTTCCAGTCGGCCGCCCGCTCGGACTGCGAAGAAACTGGAGATTTGTCGAGCCTCCGGGAACAGAATCGGAGTCAGCGATTCTTCTTCGTTCACACGATCTCCGCGACGTTCATACTCGATCTGAAATTGAAGCTTCCCAACGACGCGACGCTTAAAGTGAACTTCCCAGATATTTGAATCCGGAGCTGTTCGGACCATATCACTGACGACAGTGCCACTGGCTCGCAGAGTCTTGATTTCGTCCTCATTTGTGATGGGCAGAGTCACTCGGATTGAAGCGATGGATGCGTTCTGCACATTGAACTGAGCGATCAATGTTGATCGAGTCTGCCCTTCTCGCAAAGTGATTTCGTGCAGGACCTGACCGGTCACCCAGGGATCAAGTTTTTCGATGCCAAGCGAAAGATTCCAGTCACGTTGCAGCAGTCGAAACGCCAGTGCTCCCTGGCCATCTCCTCCCAGTGCACGCGGGTCGGTTTCGGAAACGTTTTGACGAGTGACCGTACGAAGTCGAAGACCGGTCGTTGGGCGAACCACCATTTCACCCGTCTGACG
>CANHVD010000392.1 GCA_947463775.1 Planctomycetaceae bacterium
ACGTTTAACGCGGCACCGTTACTATCGAGCACATTACGTTCGGCAAGAACTGACACGTGGCCTCGCCCGGCGTTGATTAGCCCCAGACGCACATCGGATTCTCGATCCGCCGTCAGTCTGACGTTGCCGCCTGCCGTCACGATCGAAGTTCCATTCTGCATGTCGATCCCGGTCAGAGCATCATTTCCAATGTTGCCAGATGCCAGATGAACTGTTCCGGAGCCTCCAGTGGAAACATTCGCATTGAGATCAATGTCGTCGCTGGAGAATAATGAGACATGCCCCACGCCTGCTTCGATATTTCCATTGACGACGATATCCGCGGCGCCAGAGATGGTTTGAAGCAAAACATTGCCTGCTCCGTTGGCCGAAACTGCAATGCTATTCGCAGAACCGGTCCCATCGTTCAGAGTTATCGTGCCATTTGTAGATCGCAGCACGATCGAGCCCGCATTGGTCGTCACAAGATCGCTTTGCAAAGCGTCAGTTGTTGCCATCAGCGAATTATTGGTTTGCACTTTCTGAGTCGTGACGGTGACGTCGTCCACCGTCAGGCCGTTGCTTTCCAGAATGTTGATGCCACCACTGCCTGCGCGAGCCGACAGGGTTGTAATCGTCGTCTCGATCGGATTGCTGCTTCCACCCAGCGTGCCGATTCCCAGGGCCGCCTGCAATCGCAATCCCAGTGCGACAACATCGCTCTCACTGTCATTGGTCTCGGCATCCAGAATTGAGCCCGCACTGCTGGTGATGCTGACATGGCTATTTGAGGACGTAATGTCGCCGACTGTAATGTTATTCAGGGCGAAAAGCCGGATTCCGCCATTGGCCGAAGTTAAAGCCGCTGTCGAATCCATCGTGATCGTACCGTTAGTCGCTTCGATAAGCAGCGTGCCTGCATTGCCTGTCTGAACATCGACATTCGGCAGCAGCCGGACCGAGTCATCCGCGATCAACGTCACATGTCCACTGGTCGAAGAAACGTCGGCCGTGATCTCAACATCACGACCTGTGCCATTCGCCATCAGCAGGATATTGTCGCTTCCTGTCGAGATCGTCCCGTCGATGTCAATATCTCCATCGACCGTGGTGACAATGACGTAACCCGAGTTCGTGGAGAGGCTTGCACTGGTCCCGATGTTGACAGATCCAGTTGAAGTGAATCTGATATCTCCGTCGCCGGAGGATTCCGCCGTTGTATTGATCGCCACGCCATTGGCGACAACGACCGTCTCAGCGGTGACAGTGAGATTTCCGGTGTTGCCAGCGACTGCATTTCCCAACGTCAGGCTGGAATTTAGATTCACTGCGTCGGTACCACCATCGCCATTGATCGTCAGGGCTGCTCGATAATCCGTGTGCAGCGAATTGATATTGATCGTGTCATTGCCGAGGCCGGCATTCAACGTGAGTTGTGTGCGGGGACTTTCAAAGCTGATGTTGGGACCGAGCGAAGAGACAATGCGGTTATTCAGAGTTCTGCTGCTGACCGCCGGACGCGAAGGGATAATCGCTGTCATGGCTACGGTATCTCCGACAGCAGAGACGTTGATAGTTTCAGTTCCACCGCCAACCGTCGATCCAAACGAAAACGTGCGAGCATCAGCGATGAGTTCATCGCGAATCGGTTCAGTGCCGGTGTACGTGATCGTGGTTGAAAGCAGTCCATCGGCGACAGTAATCGTCCCCTGGTGCCGAACCGCAGGATCATCGTTACCCAACACATAGGAAACAGAATCGATTATGGACTTGTCGTTTGCGGAAGTCAGCAGCACCAGAGTATCGCCGCCGGTGGCTCCATCACTGTCCAGCGCGTTGCCATCACTGTTCTGCAGGTCACCGTGAAAAGCAATGCCCTTGCTCAGGCTGTACAAACCGCCTTGAGTCGCCGTTGGCTGAATGATGATCAGCACATCATCAGCGCCGTAGCCGTCGAATGTAAATGAGGTGATGTTAATAAAGTTGAATGTGCCAACGTAATCGGGAGTTCCACCGGTCACATTGCGAGTGAACACAAACGATCCGTCGTTGTCACTGGTGAATGTGATAACGACGAGGTCGTCGAAGTCAGTGCCAGCGATCAGAATGTCTTCAGTACCCACCGCAACAGGATTCTCCTGATTCGCACCCACGTGAGGAATCAAGGTGGCGATATCAGCTTGAAACTCTGTCGAGTGGTAAGCGGCCGAGGATCCAAAACGCAAGCGGTAGAATTCAGCCAGAGTTGTCCCGGTGAAAGCAGTGTGCGGATCGTCGCCCGCAAAAAACGGATTTGCCCCAGGACCAGTAATGTTGCTTGGGTCCAGAATCTGATTGGAATCCGCATAAGTACCGGTGACATCGTTGTAGAACACGTTGTTTAAGACGAGTGCCGCCAGCGGAGTCACAACACCGTAACCAGAGACAGGCGGCAAAGGAGCAATCTGATTGACATACAATGTGATGTTTGTGCCACTATTCCCGGCTGCCTCCGTTGTTCCAATTGCGTCATCCAGATTCCAATGCGCCACGAGATCTGCGTGGGTCGAGACTCCTGTCGTTCGAATCGTGCTTCGATCGGAAACCGAAAGAACCTGATCATACCAGGCAATATCATCCAAAAGGCCGTCGAAGAATCGCGTCAGATCACCTGGATCACGCCCTACGTTCATGAGTCCATTGACAGTATCTGTGATCGCGGTCCACGTCAGATCGTTCGGTGTTGAACCGGCAAGATAACCGGACTCCACACCATCAACGTAGATTCGCATCTTTCCGACTGCGTTGGTCGCATTGAAATCCCAGGTGTATTGGATGTTACGCCAGGTATTCAGCAGCGCTGCGCCGTCAGGGCCGGAGCGAATGACAAAGTCTCCACCTGCCGTTGTTGTTCGACCATAAAGCTGGCCACTTGAGTTGTTGCGAAACTGGAATTCCATGCCTGCATTGTCCGGCCCCTCGAAGAATTGATTTCGACGGCTAGTGTCATGCATTCGCACCCAGAAGTTGAGCGTTCCTCGTTCGCCGACGTTGAAATCGCTGCTCCGGAATGTTGCAAAGTCATCAACGCCATCGAATTCAAGAGCTCCGCCAAACTGTCCTTGCCCGGGTCGAAATACCGCGCCAAATTCCGTGGGCACCACACCTGTGGTGGACAGATACAGTTGAATTCCGTTCTTGTTGTCGACAGCAATATCACCAGAAGACTGATTGAAGTCCCAGTGTGAAACAAGTCGCGCATCGGAGGCGAGTGCTGATACTCCGTTCGTACGGATGTTTGTTCGATCTGTTGAATTCAGAACTGAATTGAACCAGCCCACGTCATCCATAAGACCATCAAAATAGCGAGTTGTATCGCCGGGATCACGACCGATATTCATTAAGCCGTTGACAGTGCTGACAGCAGAAGCCCATGTCAAATCGTTCGGTGTGAAATTGGTGAGATAGCCGGACTCAACGCCATCGATATAGATTCGCATGCGGCCAGTCGCATTGGTCGCGTTAAAGTCCCACGTGTACTGAATGTTGTGCCACGAGTTCAGCAGTGTGGCGCCATCGGGGCCTGATCGAATAACATTATCCCCGCCTACGGTCGTCGTTCGGCCATAAACCTGACCTCCGCTGGTGTTTCGATACTGCATCTCGAATCCAGCGTTACCGGGACCTTCGAAAAACTGATTTCGTCGGCTCGTATCATGCATTTGCACCCAGAAATTCAGAGTGCCAGCCGTTCCAACGTCAAACAGCGAACTCTGCCATACGCCAAAATCATCAGCGCCATCGAATTCCAGGGCTCCCCCGAAGACGCCGCCCGTTGGACGCCACAGCGGATCTGTGCTTCCGGGTTGTGGACCTGCGTACGCGAAGTTATTAAAGATATTGTTCTGGATCAGGATCTGATTCGTGTTCTGCGTCAACGATGGAGTGATGTAAACACCAGCGGGCTGAGCATAGACGCCGTTAGCATTGGTTTCTGCAGAGTCATTCCAGTCAAACGTGTTGTGGACGATATCGAGCCCAGCGGCAGTCAGCCCCTGATTGGTAATCGTGACGGTGTAGTTCTGATTGCCCAAAGACTGGAAATCGAGCGTATCCAGTCCGTTACCGAAGTAGTTGAAGGAGATCTCGCCGCTGAACGCAAAGTTATTTGGAGTTCCTGCGGAATCCTGAGGTCCGATGGCAATCGGGCCCCAGCGGAAATGGTCTTCTCTAAACTCATTCCGTGTGATCAGAATATTTTGCCCACTGCCGGCATCCCCATCACGAATTGCGGCTCGGCCCCAGCGGCCTTCGAAAACGGAATCAGAAACTTCCAATCCATCGGCACCGTTCGCGCCACTGCCTTCAAAAACAACAGCGCTGCGATAGCCTTCTCCGGTCGCATTACTTCCGAACAGAATGCGGTTGATCGAAGTAAAATCCGCTGTCGTAATGACTACGTAGCCCTGGTAATCCGTGGTATTGTGGATTTGCCAGCCCAGCTTGGCGTCACTCAGGATCACCTCGTCAGCCGAAATACGGATCGCTTCGTCGAAGTTACTGGTGGGAGCTCCCGATTTCAGGATATTCGTGAGTCCCATTCCCTGACCATCGATCGTAACGGTCTTATTGACTGCCAGTGTCGATGTATGCAGGTATGTCCCCTGATCGACATGAATGATTCCGCCGGCGGTCACAGCCGTGATCGCCTCGGGGATCGTGGCAAAAGCATTGAGCCCATAGACACCAGCTTGGTTGCCAGCCGTCAGAAAATCATAATCCGTAACAGAGGTGCCATTCGAAAGCCCAACAAAGGTGTTGGAAACATACACATCCGTGACTGCGGCTGGTCGACGGATCAGCACAATGTCATTGCCCGTGCCGCCGTTGTAATAGATGCTGTATGCACCACCACCACCACCGGCCGTAACAACAGCTCCATTGGCGAGCCCCGAAAAGGTCCCGACGATGGCATCAACGCCATCATTCTGAACGATGACGTAGACGTCTCCGGTCAAAGACTGAGTTGACCCAAGATCCTGAAGATTCAACGTCGCGCCAGAATTGATCGTGACAGTTCCTGTCACCTGCGTTTGGTCGTAATCAACTCCCGCAACGGCTCCTGGATATCCTCCAGCATTATCATCATCCACTTCAATCAGCAGCGTGGAACCACCAGTCAGCGTCAGGTTGCCCGAGGTCGTAATCCCGGGGCTGTTTCCCGGGGAAAGCACTCCGTTCGGGCCGATCGTGAGTGCTCCGGAAATATTCAGCCAGCCTCCAAGGAGACCACCATCAGAAATCTCGATTCCGTTGTGGATAATACCAGTTCCGATCAGCTGAGCGTGTTCAGCAACCAGACTACCGGCAAAGCTGTCACCCGACAGCCGTACTTGTGATTCCTGCAGCAAAGTTACAATGCCGGCTGACTCAAACTGCAGACTCCCAATCTCAACATCGCCGTTGCCCAGCGTAATGCTGTCGGCGTTCATCTCGGCATGCCCGGTCACCTGCAATAGGCTTTCTGAAGCGTCAGCCAGCAGGCCGTCGACCTCCAACGCTAACGAACTCGCAGAATTTTGCCCGATCAGAGTCATCTCCGAGGATTCATGAATGTGTACATGTCCTGCGGAATGAAACGTTAAGCTGCCACTATGGAATTCGCCTCGGACGTCAATCTCGTCCGCCGTAAGGTCTGTGTTTCCGTGAACGGTTAATGTCGCCGTATCAGCGAGCTGAATTTCATCTTCGGATGAAAGAGTCAGCTCGCCAGCATTGCTTGAGCCTGTCAGTTCCACAGCTGAATCAATATCTATCTCAACTGACTCTGTGGCTGTTACAGACAAACTGCTCAGGTCGACGTGATCAGCAGCATGCTGCCCAAGGACGATTGAAGATGCTTCAAATGAAGCATGTCCGCCAACCTCAATCTGCGCGTCGACGCTGTTTGTCAAAGTTC
>CANHVD010000393.1 GCA_947463775.1 Planctomycetaceae bacterium
CAGAGGATGATGATGAAAAAACTGACACAGACACGATCACAGATTTCAAAGAGCAATGTCGTTCGCAGCGGCTTTACTCTGACCGAACTTTTGATCGTGATGGCGATTCTTGTGCTGCTGGTTTCTTTGATCGGTCCTCGCCTGCTGGGCAGCAAACAGAAGGCTGACATCAATGCTGTCAAGACTCAGATCGGCATGTTCCAGTCGGCACTCGAGCGTTATGCGGTTGATATGAATAAGTTCCCGGCGACGGAAGAAGGCTTGGCGGCTCTGGTTTCAAAGCCGAGTTCTGATGGCAGCAGTTCGTCATCTGAAGATTCCTCCAGCAGTGACTCCGCACCAGCGGAGGGAGACTCGTCATCATCTGAAGGTGGCGGCGGAAGCTGGGATGGTCCGTACATCAAAACCGAAAAACTACCGGCTGATCCGTGGGGTAAAGCTTACGCTTACGAATACCCACCGACACACAACAAGATTAACGTGCCAGACATTTGGTCTTATGGTCCTGATGGCCAGGAAAACACGGACGACGATATCGTAAGCTGGACCGGCGACGGCGAAGGCAGCGAAGGGTCTAGTTCTGAGTCCAAAGAGTAATCTCCAAGGCAACAACGGGGCTTTTGGCGATCAGTACTTTACGCCACCGGGTTTACCCCGGTGGTTTAACGGCCTCTGCACCACTGTGACTCTCGGCCTCAACAGTTATCTCGTTGCGAGCATCCAGGAACGATGCGGATCGCTCCCCATGAATAAGCCATCGCACTATCACAATCACTTGCAACTCCGCAGCGGATTTTCGCTGGTGGAGTTGTTGATTGTCATGGCCGTGCTGGCGGCTGTGGCGGGGCTGGTGCTTCCGTCCATGCGTGGTCCGCTCGACAAAAGTCGTCTCACCGGCGCCGCGAAGGAGCTTCAGGCGTCGCTGGCCAAAGCACGATCGCTGGCCATTCGAGAAAGCTCTCATGTCGTCTTCCGCTACGAAATTTCCGGTGACCGTTACATCATCGAACGCGCACCGGATGTCTTGAATACGATGATTACAGTGCTCGAAGATCCATCCGGGGCAGCGACGACTCCCTCTGGACTGACCACCGAGTCTGCCGCAACTCCCACACAGCCAATTGACGGGACGGGAGAAAGCAATCTGATCTCACTGACTTTGCGAGAAGGTCAACTTCCTGTCGGAGTGACGTTTGCAGAGCCCGTCGTATCAGCTTCTGTCACTTCCGAGCCATCGGCCGCAAGTCTTCGACGCTGGTCCGATCCCATCCGATTTGAACCCAGCGGTCGCGCACAGGACGCCACCATTAGAGTCGCCGGCCAACGGGACTTTGTTGTGGATGTGACCCTGCGAGGTCTCACGGCCATGGCCGTTTATTCGGCCCCCACGCGCATCACGCCGGCGCAAGCTTCCGCCCCGACAGACATGGCTGAGGCGTTGCCATGAGGTCATACCATCGCTCCGGCGAGCGGCAGGGCGTCAGCCCTCCGAGAAAACCTCAACGCACTCGGAGGGCTCACGCCCTGCCGCTCGCCCTGGGCTTACAAGCATCGCAAAAGAGTCGTCGCGCGTTTTCGCTGATTGAAGTCATCATCGCCACCGCCATCCTCATGGGCAGCGCGGTAGTGCTGGCGCGACTGGCGGGGATGGGACGTGACCAATCCCAAAAGGCGAGACTGCACTCTGAGGCTCAGCAACTTTGCGAACAAACGTTGAATGAGCTGCTATTGGGTATGCGTCCGATGGAACTCGTCGAATCCATGCCGTTGATTCCTCTCCCGGCACCGATCGAAGAAACCGCCGATGACGCGAATGCTCAGGATCCGTTTTCTTCGACTGAACGACAAGATGTCGAACCGACTGTCGATGAAACAAATCCGGAGTGGCGTCATTCGGTTCGATTCGAGTCTCTGCCAGCTAAGCCAGGCATGTGGGCTTTGACGGTCGAAGTTCTTCAAGGCGATCAAACTCTGCCGCGACCGATTCGATTCTCGCTGACTCGCTGGATCGCCGGCCCGCCGCCGGAAGGCGCGTTTGATGAACTGATGCAGGGAATGGAAGAACCGGATTCGCTCCAACCCGGCACCATGCAGTCCGGAGGCCTGCTATGAGGCCGAATATCATTCAAGAGTCGGACACGCGGTGTGACGAGCCGAGTAGGCCGGACCGAGCGAAGCGAGTTCCGGCTTGTTCCAGCAGCGCAGTATCGCCGGAACTCGCTGTCGCTCGGTCCGGCCTACGAAACTGGAACACACTGAACCGCGGTGGTTACACACTCGTCGAAATGCTGATCGCTTCTGTTCTTGTCGCGGCGTTGATGTCCGTGGTGTGGGGCATGATGTCGATGTACAACAGCTATCTCACCGCCGGGCAGGCTCAGGCGGCAGAGCAGCAACTTACTCGATCACTGCTGCAAATGCTTGAACGAGATCTGCAAAGTGTTTCGGCCCCGGACACGAATCCGAAAGTTGTGCCATCACTGGAGATGAAGAGCGAATCATCGTCGTTTGACGAGCCGCCTGCATCACCGGTTGATTCGTTCGCCGCTGATCCACTCAGCACTGGCATCGATGCGTCTCTCGATGAGCCCTCTGTTTTCGCGGGACTTGCATCAGGCGACACATTAGCGATCCCCAGCCACATTTCTCTTGTCGGCAATAGCTCGTCCATGAAGCTCTCTATAGAGCAACCAACAACGAATACCTCGCCCGTTACCAGTCCGACTTCAGATAACCCCAACACATCAGCGCCAACGGGTGATCCCGCCATTCCCGCTGCGACGCCAACGCCCGAGCCAATTGCTTCCCCTGAAGATTCGATCAGCGTCGAAGGAGTTGCCCCGAAAGTCGCCGAGTATCAAACCATCATCTGGCAGTTTCAGGCACCGGGAATGATTGCAGGCAATCAATCTCTTCAGGCCGGGCTTTATCGAATCCAGACCGAATCGTTATCACTGCAGTCTGCACTGAACCAGCAGGATTCCTTGCTTGAAGATTCGCCCGCGGAAAGCGATGCCTCGGTCGATCGCACGACGCTGGAGACACTGCTGTTTCCACCCGCGAATGCTCAGACGGAATCCGGTGGAGCGACCCCGACCGCAGAGGCGGCTGTTCAGAACGTGCCGAAGTTTGACCTGATACCGGAAGTCGTCAGTTGCCGGTTCGAATACTTCAGTGGATCGTCGTGGGCATCAACGTGGAACAGCGAACAACAGCAGTCGTTGCCATTGGCGATTCGAGTTCGCATGCAGTTCGTCAACGCTACCGATCTGGAAAAACTAAAGCTGGTCTTTGGCGATTCGACTTCGCAGGACTCACCGCTTAATGATGCGATTGACGACAGTTCTTCGACCGTTCCGAAGTCCTCTGCGACTGCGGCATCGACAGAAGATCCAACCGTCGATCCATTGGCGACGATCAGGACTCGACAAGTCGAACAAATCATCCTGCTTCAACCTGTGACCGGCCCGATGCCGGAACCGGGAACTGGAAGTGATGCTGCTGAACCGGAGGCTTCGCTATGAGCATCCGGCGAGCGGCAGGGCGTCAGCCCTCCGAGTTGTCTTCTTTTCCTGACCGGCCTCGTATAGTTCCAGACGCGACTGCTCGGAGGGCTCACGCCCTGCCGCTCGCCGAAAATTCACGGCGTGGTGTGGTGCTGATCGTGGTCCTCGTGCTTGTGATGATGGTCGCACTTGCGGGTTTCGGCTTTTTGTCTGCCATGTCGACAGAATACGAAGCGGCGCGGCTGAATGGCAGCATGCGACAAGCTCAGCAAACGCTTGCTTCGGCAGAATCGACATTGCTGTGGTTCGCAGCTCTGTCGGAACGAGAACGCAAGCTGCTGGGTGGCACTTACCATAATCCCGCGCTGTTTCGAGGTCATCTTGTCGAACCGCTAAAGGAACCCGGAACAGGAACAGCGTCGACACCTCTCTCAACAACTCCGCTCATCGAAGAGCCAATGAGCACAGATCCCGCATTCGTCGATGATCGCTGGAGATTCTCCGTCGTTTCGCTGGATCAGACTCCCGAGCAGAACAGTGTGCTTCGATTCGGCCTGCAGAATGAGTCCTCAAAGCTGAATCTCACTACTCTGATGAAGTGGGAACAGTCCAGTCCCGGCGCGGGGCGAACGTCGCTAATGCAGCTTCCCGGGATGACCGAAGCGATGGCCGATGCGATTCTGGACTGGCTGGACGCAGATGATCAGACGCGCGAGTTCGGTGCGGAAAACGAGTATTATCAAACGCTTGATCGTCCTTATAGAGCGGCGAATGCTGTCCCGAAACAATTGAGCGAACTCCTGTTTGTCAAAGGAGTGACTCGAGCACTTCTGATGGGCATTAACCCCGGCAGTGTTGCAACAAATCAATCCTCACAGGCTCTGACGCCATCCATCGATGCGAACGGCGATCTTGCTTCCAATACTGCAGCCACGATTGGCGCGGGCTGGGTGCAATACCTGACGGTTCACTCGGCCGAACGGAACCAGAATCGCCAAGGACAACCGAGAATCTCATTGAACTCGAAGGGGCTCGCGGAACTGGAACAGCAACTCACCGCAGTGCTGCCCGAGAATATGGCTCGATACATTTTGCTGGCTCGAGTCTACGGTCTGACGCCTTCGGCGGAACCAGTTTCCGGAGCTGAACCATCGGCGGTACCATATGCTTCTTCGATGGTGGCTGCGTTTCCGATTGCTTCATTAGCCGATCTGATCAACTCCACGGTGCAGGTCTCGTCAGCGACCGGCCCGATTGTGGTGCAAAGTCCGTTGCAGAGCAGCAGTCCGGAATTCGCCTCACTCATGGCCAGCGTATTTGATTCAACAACGGTAACGCCTGAATCGGTTGTCTATGGTCGAATCGATCTGCAAACAGCGACCGAGATTGTATTGAAAACAATCCCGGGGCTCACGCCGGAACTTGTCACCCAGATCATCACTCAGCGAGCCACTTTGGATCCCGCGGAAACAGGAACTGTGGCTTGGTTGCTTTCTCACAACGTGCTCGATCCGGTACTGTTTCGCCGAGTGTTCCCGGAACTCACCATGGGCGGAGATGTGTTTCAGTGCGACGTGATTGTTCATCGGGCAATCGGCGGGCCGATGCTTCGGCGAAATCTTATTCTCGATGCTGCATCGACTCCTCCGCGAAGAGTATACTGGGCCGAACTGACGGATTCTCCGTTACCGTATTCACAGGAGTTGCTGCTGCCGCGCGTTCAATAGCGGCGTTTATTCTTATTCGTTTAACGGCAAGCCGCAGGCGACGGCGAGAATTCAAACTGACGCCTGCGGCTTGCCGTTAAACGTAAAAAACCATTTGCGACATCAACGACCAAACCACCAACCATCATGCCACGTCTTCTTGTCATCAACTGGAATGCTCGCACGCTGCGTTACCTTCATACGGACGCAGACCGTCAGGGGCGACTGCGCGTGGTCGACGCGGGACAGGAAGAACTGACGGCCGACGGCGAAATCAGCACGGTCCTTGTCAGTGGCGTTCAGCAGCTCGTGGGACGACTCAAGGCTGACAAATCAAAGCTGCTGATTCTGATGAATCGCGGTTCGGTTGATTCGGCGACGTTCTCAGTTCCACCGGCTGCCGAATCGGAACTTCCAGCCCTCGTGCAGAACATGGCTGTCCGAGACATCCCCGGAGCCACCGATCAGACACCGATCGACTTTATCGCTTATCCCACTCGCCCTGATGGAACTCGCAACATCAGCGCGATGGCTTTGGTGGCGGAAGATCTTGTGCTGGTTCGGCAACTGATGACTCAGTCCGGCTGCAAGACGCATCGAGTTCTCGTCAGTACTCATCCATTGCGGACATTCGTGCCAGAACTGCTCCGCATCGAACAGAAGAACAGTGGCCACTCGGATGCCGCCA
>CANHVD010000394.1 GCA_947463775.1 Planctomycetaceae bacterium
AGCGATCGCTTTGCGGATGTCGTGGCACGTCAACTGGAGGAACGAGGATACGCTGTCGTGAAGCAGGTTGGGCTTGCCGGGCTTTATGTGGATCTGGCGATTGTCGATCCGGACAATTCAAGTCGCTATCTCATGGGGATTATCGTCGATGGCGAAACGTGGAGTTCCGCTCGATCCGCTCGAGATCGCAACCGCACGACAGACGGAGTTCTGCAAAGCCAGGGCTGGCTGATTCATCATCTGTGGAGCCTTGATTGGTTCCGACGGCCGACCGAACAATTGAATCGTCTGATAGAAACCATCGATTCTGCTCGCAACGGCAAATCAGCATCGAAAGAGGCTCGACTGGCAAGCACTGTATCGGAGATCTCACGTCAGTCCGGCACGCCTGATCCCTTTTCGACGTCGCTGGAGGCTGAGAATGAAAAAAAGCCCGGAGGCCGAAAGCGGGCCACGCAAGAAAAGTGATCGGTGCGAACTGCAGAGGCATAATGATCAATTTGTCTGTGGCGTTTGCGAGACGTGATTGGTTCGACCAGAATGCTGCAGGTCGCTGCTAACATGAATCGCCCGTCGGCGGAGCGACGGGTGTACCGTACACCCGTCGCTCCGCCGACGGGACAAGATTTGCGGTATCGACACTCAACGACCTTCCCCTCGCGGCGCAAGCCTCCCACCGAAAAAAATCCTCCCCAGCTTCGGCAATCCTCTCTCTTGGAGATCTCAAGATGATCACCGCCCCTGCTCCGACAAGTCCTCTTCCGGCTCGACTCCTGTTTATTCTTGCGATGCTGCTGGTGTCAGCTCCAGGTCTGGCTAAAGCCGAATTCAAGGCCGGTGCTGCTGTCGTGGATGTCACACCAGACAAGCTTCCGGTCCTGGTCAATGGAGGCATGACTAGTCGCAGTCTGGACAAGGTCAAGACGCGAGTGATGGCGCGAGCTTTGTACTTCGGCGATGGTAAAGAACAACTGGCGATCGTGGTTGTGGACAGTTGTATGATTGGCCGAGTTCTTCTGGACGACATCAAAGCTCTTGCGAAAGTGAAGACCGGGATTCCGACCGATCGCATCCTGATTTCCGCCACACATTCTCACTCGGCCCCTGCGTCGATGGGATGTCTGGGGACAGATGCTGATCCGGATTACGTCCCGTTCCTGCGTGAGAAAGTGGTGCAGGTCATCGCGGCCGCTCAGGCGGCTCAACAGCCGGCTCGGATTGGTTTCGCTTCGGCCGAAGCACCAGCATATACCGCTGTACGACAATGGATTCGTCGCCCGGATCGCATCGCAGAAGATCCGTTTGGCAATCTCACCGTACGTGCCAATATGCATGCCGGAGCCAACTGGGACGATGCCGTCGGTGAAGCCGGACCGGAAGATCCACAGTTTTCGCTGATCTCTGTTCAGACTCGCGATGGCAAGCCGCTGGCGGTGCTGGGGAATTTCTCGATGCACTACTTTGGCGATTCCGACATCAGTGCAGATTACTTTGGACTGTTCAGCGAAGGGCTCAAGCAACGCCTTGCTCCGGACAGCAACTTTGTCGGCATGATGTCACATGGGTGCAGCGGCGACATCTGGCGTCGTGACTATACAAAACCAGATTCATGGGATCCTGCCCTGACGATCGACGCGTACGCTAACGGTCTTTTGGACATCGCGATGAAGGTTCTTGAAGGTGTGCAGTATCGTGACGATGTCAGTATTGCGATGGCCGAACAGCGAATGACATTGAAGTATCGAGTTCCGGATAAGCAACTGCTGGAATGGTCTCAGCGCATCATGAATGAAGTCGGAGATCGCCTTCCAACAACTCAGACAGAGGTTTATGCTCGCGAGCAGATCCTCCTGCATGAAGCCCAGCAGGCTGAAATCGTCGTTCAGGCTTTGCGAATCGGGGACATCGGTATCGCAACAACGCCGAATGAAACGTATGCCATCACAGGGCTCAAGATCAAGGCGGCCAGTCCTCTGGCGCACAATATGGTGATTGAACTGGCCAATGGTGGCGATGGTTATATTCCGCCGGTCGAACAGCATGCCTTCGGCGGTTACAACACCTGGGAAGCTCGATCGGCAGGCCTGGAAGTGAAAGCCGAAGCGAAGATTACGCAGGCTGCGATTAGCTTGCTGGAGACTGTCAGCGGGAAAGCTCGCCGCAGCTACGGTCTGCCCGTTGGGGTTGCGTCTGAAACGATTCAATCATTGAAGCCAGCCGCGTGGTGGCGTCTGAATGAATTTACCGGCCCGGTCGCAGCAGATTCCAGCGGCCATCATCGAGATGCTCACTACGAAACTGCGATTACGTATTATCTTGAAGGTGCTCAATCAGCAGCGTTCTGCGGAGAAAACGCAACCAACCGAGCACCGCATTTTGTCGGTGGCCGTCTGCGTTCACGAGCAGCCGATCTGGGGACATCCTATAGCGTGTCGCTCTGGATCTGGAATGGCATGCCGAACGATGGACGTGATGTCAGCGGATGGTTTTATTCGCGAGATAACGACTACGGCTTGAGCGCTTTCGGTGAGCATCTTGGTGTCGGTGGAAAGAGCGGACATACCGGGGCGTTGATTTATCAGCATGGCCAGTCAGCAGAAGGGCGTCTTGCAGGTAAGACGGAGATTTCTCGCTGGGTCTGGAGCCACATCGTTCTTGTCCGCGACGGCGAGAAGGTTCAGGTTTATCTGAACGGAAAGCTTGAAATCGAAGGTAAAGCTCCGGCCGTTTCGATCGAAGAATTCATGCTCGGCGGTCGCAGCGACAACGACTCCAACTGGGAAGGCCGCCTCGACGAAGCCGCGGTGTTCAATCGAGCCTTGACGGCTGACGAGATTGCGAAGCTGGCTGTGCAGTGATGGGTTGTGGTTGGAGACGAGTGATGTCTGTTATTGCCACCGCGTTTGCCCGTTGCAGTGCCCCACATCTTTGTCGCGGAATCGGCCCTTTATTGTTGAGACCGTGAAGAATCCAACACGGGAAATTCTGCGATTCAACCCGGTACGGGTTCTACAACAAAGCCTGGGGTCGCCGCCTTGCGGCGCACCCCGGGTGCGTAACAGAAAATGGCCAGAACCCCAACGGGGTTCCACAATCTGCAGTGATATCTGAAAACGCAACGAAGTCGGTGCTGTGAAACCCCGTTGGGGTTGAATATACCGCAGTGTGGCCAATTGAGGTCTACCGAAAGAAAAAACTGACCATCTGAATGGCGAAGATCGCCGTTCCAATCGCAAACTTGGCGATCATTCCGATCAATCGCCCAGACATAGCAGCGGTGCCAATTTCGTTGCGGCGAGTCATCTCGGTGCCGATCCATGCTTCGCCCAGCCACGCACCGCCAAAGGCACCGGCGGCGGCACCGAGGATCGCGCCGATCACACTGCCGACAACCGGGATCGGAATCAGAAATGTCCCGGCAATGCTGCCCACGAAAGACAGTGCCAAAGACAGGAACATTGCACGACGACTGGCGCCCTTCTGCGCGGCTTTGGCAGAGCCAAGCATCAGTTCGAGCAGTTCGCCCAGAGCCGCAAGCGCCACTGAAATGATCAGGATGGTCCAAGTCGGACCGCGTTCGAAACTGGTGCCAAGCAAATAAATGGTCAAACTCGCGACCATCAGCCAGTTGCCGGGAAGAAGGAGCAGGTTCAGGACCAGGCTGCCGGCATTGACGACAATCAGCAAAAGAGCGAGCGACCAAAACGAGATCAGAGTCCAGTCCATAATTCGTCAGACGGTTGTTTTAATGTGTTAGCGAATCTGTGGTCGTTCGCCCCATATTCGGTTTTCTTTGAGAGATCTGACGGAACTTCAGAAAGTAGAACACTGCAGTTCCAAGGCACAAGAGCCAAAGAGAAGTCACGGAGATCCGAAAGCCAGCAGTCACACTATCCGGCTCGAAGCGAAACTGTACGCGGGACTGGCCAGCGGGAATCTCACAAGCCATGTAATCCACTTCCGCTCTGAGAATCGAGGACATCTCTCCATTCACAGTGACTTTCCAGCCGGGTGAATAGCTCTCAGAAAGAATCAGCAGTTGGCTCGATGAGCATTCGACGTCGACTTCAATCAACCCGGGTCGATCTGACACAATCTTTACTACGTCAGATTCTGAAGGAGTGCCACCCGAGGTCTTCAATTCCTCGATTCCTGCTCGCTGTTCCGGATCATATTCAATCACGACTGGTCCTGCTGCGGACAAGTATTGCAATGCCTCGGCCGTGTTGCTGACCTGTCGAACATTACGAGCTAATCGAGCTCGTGGCAGAGGATCGGGGACTTCCAGCCACTTTGGATCGCTGGTGGCCTTCAACGCAGCGATCGAATTGTGATGACCTTCATTGATTACCCAGCGAACTCCCGCGATACGGAGCCCGTCCAGCGTCAGATTTTCTCCCAGTATTGATCGTGACGACATCAGACCTTCATACCCATCAGCCTGATGCCAGCCTTTTAACAACAACTTATTGCCATGAAACTTTTCGTCACCATTCTGCAACTGCACCTCGGCGATGACTCGGCCATCATTCGGAGACCCGGGCGGAGTGGGTACCTCCGCGATGATTTCCTGCATTGATTGTTTACGACTCATGGCTTCATAGGTAAGTCCATAGGCTGCCAGATCACCGGCGAGGAATAACATGAACGCCGGGCTGTGGCGACCTCGAGAAACATCACGCACCAGAATCGCTGCCAGCACAAACAGAATCGGTCCGAGCGACAAAAGCCTCCACGAAGCGACATGTTCACTCCCACAGATCACTGGCGCCAGAAGTGAAGTCAGAATGCTGGCGATGGGGACGAAGTAGATGATGCGCGGAAGCAGTTGTGGCTGATCGCGAGAAGATGGCTGGTTGCCGTTCGTTTCCAGGCTGACACCGGTGGCTGGCACTGTGCCGTTGACGGGGCTGGTGATGCGAATGTAACCGGCCGTTGCAAACACGGCGAGGACGAAATGAAGCAGGACAAGAATGCGTGACGGCCAGCGAAATTTCCCGATCATCGGCAGCCAGGTCTGAATAACGTAGAGGCCACCAGCTTTGCCGAAAGAAAGCCACAAGGCCAGCAAGCCCAGAGCCAGCATCACCTGTAACAGTCGTCGATGGGATGATTGTGATCGCAGACATGTTATCGCTACGATCGCAAGCAGAAATGGTATCGCGCCGCAGTACAGTCCCAGCTCATGAGTATTCTGGCCGAAGACTCGCGTGTCTGTGAGGAACGGGTTGAACCATTGCAGCATGTCGGCTGCCGTTAAGGGATGCTCAAAGAAGAACTCCTTCGCCATCGCGCTGCGATCAGATTCTGATAAGGCGGCCATCGATGTAAGGATCTGGACAGCTCCCAGCCCCAGCCCCAAAACCTTCAGACTCGCGATGATCAAAAGTCTGCCAAATCCCAAAGAACTCCACGACACGAATCCGAGGCAGTAAACGATCTCAGCGAGCAACGAGAACCAGACATATTGAGGATAGCCGAGCAGTAACTGAGAACCTGTCAGAAGTGCGACGCCAATCAGGGCCATCCCGTCGGCGGAGCGACGGGTGTACCGTACGCCCGTCGCTCCGCCGGCGGGACTGCTCTGTGCAATCACCGAACAGGACGTCGATCCCGGACGATCACGCAGAATCACGTCCAGAGCCAGCAGCAACCACGGCACGTGAGACACAACCGCGATCGCATTCGGATGCAGAAAATGCAACATGCAAAAGCCGCTGAACGTGAAAACGATGGCTCCCAGCCAGGCTGCATCAGGACGCTGAAAGTGTCGCTGCAGAAACAGTTTCATTCCGAACAGCATGAACGGATAACTGCTGAGCACTTCCAGATTGAAAGCTGTCTCCAGCGGCAGGCAGCGATAGAGCAACCAGTGC
>CANHVD010000395.1 GCA_947463775.1 Planctomycetaceae bacterium
CCAGAGTGCTGTCTCTGACGATGCCCGGCACCGATCTCTCCGCCACTGAATTACGGCAGAGAATTGCGGACCGCAGGACGTTGCGATTTCTGACCCCGCGAGCTGTCGAGGCATTTATCTCGCAGCACGGGCTGTATAAGTGAGGCACTCATGCGGTTCGAAGTGTCGGCTTCTGCGAACAACATCCGTTCGGGAAGTCGGATTTTCCAGAGTGCGTTCTTCATTTCACGCAGAACCAATAATTGGACCAGAGTACTCTCAGTCATGGGCCGGAAGCAAGGCCTCGTCTCGGCGGAGCGAGACGGCTACTTTGAAAACTGACGAATGGACGTCGGAGGCCACGTTAAGATGGCTACAGAACTTGAACTGCCGTGTTTCTGCCGGAAGGCGCTGGCGTCGCGGTCGAGCAGGCAGACTTTGCGGATTATGAGACACCGCAAACGTTCACCATTCAGCAACGTCCTGACTGGAGTTCTCACTGAATTGCGACCACGCAGCCGATGAAACTGACGAGGGCTTCGGAACAATTAAGCCAACATTGTCAGAAATCCGGAGAATTTCTTTCACGAATTGCGGACTAAAGGCATCTCTCTGGTGTTCAGACAGTGGAATCGTCGAGGCCTTGGTCTCTATACTCAAAACGGGCAATACCACCACGTTGAATTCCTCTGAGAGAACCGGTTCGAAATCTCGTCGAAAAGGTTCGTTGAAATGTTCTGAGGTTGTTTTCCACACGGTATGAATTGAGGCCGGGTTTTCGCGGGATACATTTATAAATCAGCCTCAGTCGTTGCCGCGCACAGAATAAAGCTCTGTCGGAGTTGACAATGAAGCATCTGCTTTTGCATGCTCGGTGTCTGGTCCTTGCGATCTGTCTTGCGGCTTCAGCGAAGTACGCTGCGGCTGATGTTCCAGAGCCGTTGCAGCAGCGACAACAGCAACTCACGGCAGCCTTGTCGAAAGTTCGACTGGCGGTTGTTGGAGTTTCAGATGGAATGGGCGTTGGCAGCGGAATTGTCGTGAGTCGCGATGGAATCGTGCTGACGGCTTCGCATGTCGTGGATTCCGGCCGCAGGTCACGTCGCAGCACGGTGACGATTACTTACCCTGATGGTCGTGAGTATCGCGCGAACGTGCTGGGGAAGAATCGCGATGCTGATGCTGCAGTTTTGAAAATCAGCGACCCGGCTCCGGGCAGCGAAGGTTTTCCTTTTGCCGACATGGGACGATTGTCAGAAACCAAAGTTGGCGACTGGTGTTTCGCACTGGGGCATCCAGGCGGTTATCGGCCCGATCGAGAAGCACCCGTTCGAATTGGTCGAGTGCTCTCTGTGGGAAACCGAACAGTCGTTTCCGACTGCGCTATCCTGCTTGGTGACTCGGGCGGGCCACTCTTCAATATGAAGGGCCAAGTCATTGGCATTCACAGCATGATCACCAGCCTGATCACTGAGAATCGTCATGTGTCGATCGATAGCTTCCACGATGACTGGGATCGTTTGCTGGCAGGAGATCGCTGGGGACGATTGCGTTCGATGGATAACGATATCGCGTCATCCGGCTTCTTTGGGGTGAACCTGAAGTGGAAAGACTTCACCCCGGAGGTGACTCGAGTTCTGCCGAACAGCCCTGCAGAAAAAGCGGGCCTTATGAATGGCGATGTGCTTCTGAGGATTGAAGGCGAACCGATTGCAGATCGGCTGGACCTCGGGACAACTCTGGACCTGCTGGAGGAAGAGCAACCCATTGAAGTGATGATTCGTCGTCGTAACGGGACCGAGGATACTCTGAAGCTGATTACCGGAGACGATTCTGATCCGGAAGTTCAGGACGAGGGTGGTGAAGGACCGGACAGAATCCCTACTCTGGATGACGAAGAACGTGAACGCGAGATTCTGGAACAGCTTAGTGACGACCGCAGCATTGGGAAGTTTGAGAAGCGAGCGACTGAAGAGCTGAAGCTTTACGACAGTATTGCTGGCACCAGTGCGCAGAGCGTGGTGGCGGTTCGCGATAATGGACTGCTGCTGTGCCTTGGCACCGTCATGTCAGCGGATGGCTATATCTTGACGAAGGCGTCGGAACTAGACGGAGCCATTGATCCGGAGATCATTTTTCCTGATGGTCGCCGTTTTCGCGGCAAGGAAATGGCTGCGGATTATTCGTACGACCTGATGCTGTTGAAGGTTGATGCAAAGAACTTAGTTCCTGCCGCACTTCGTACGGAAGCATTGGCGGCAGGCACAATGGCTCTCGTTCAGGACCCGAGGGGAAAAGCTCTGATCCCAACCGTGATCAGCGTTGTGGCTCATACTTCGGAAAGTGCGAAGCGAGCGTTCCTTGGGATTACGATGCCGAATCCTTATGAGAATCCGAATGAGCCAGTGGGTAACGGAGTGCGGATCGTGGAAGTTCTGGCGGGAGGAGCTGCTGTCAGAAATGGGCTGAAGCCGAATGACAGGATTCTCTCTGTGGACGGCCATGATGTACATGACCCGGATTCACTGAAGCACCGAATCGGTGGATTCAAACCCGGCGACAAGGTGTCGATTCGTTTCATGAGAGAAGACATGATTCGAACGATCGAGATTGTACTGACGTCTAAGTTTACGAACGAGAATGCGCTGCTACCGCTGTACCGTGATCCAGAGCTAACGGGGCAGTTTGCCAGTACTCATGCTCAGGGATTTCCGCGAGCACTCCAGATTGACGCGGATGTGTATCCGACCAAAGTTGGAGGACCTTTACTGGACCTGAATGGACAGGCTATCGGGATCGTGATTGCACGAGCCGACCGATTCCCAACGTACGCGATTCCGGCAGATGCAGTTCAGTCCGTTTTTGAACAGCTAAAAGCCGAAGCCGCTAACAAGAAGTCTGATCAGCCAGCGACTGAATGAAATGCGGGATACCTCGACATTGCAACAGATTCAAAGTCCCACAGCATCCACAGAGAAGAAGTCGGTCATTCTGCTGGGAGCCAGCAACTTGACTCTGGGCTGGAAACCGGCCATTCGTGCATTGCAGCACGTAGTGCCCGGCGAAATTGACCTTCGGGTTTGTCTCGGCATGGGTCGCTCTTACATCGACTGGAGCGCATTGCTAATACGTCGTCTGCCGGGAATCATCCAGTGCGGACTTTGGGAGAATTTGCCCACCACGGGATCTTCTGCGCCGCTGGTTCTGATCACCGATGTGGGTAACGACATCGTCTATATGCGTGATCCAGAGGAGATTTTTCAGACCGTCGAGGAATGCCTGAGACGAATTCTGGCTTGGCGACCAGATGCGAGAATCGCAATGACGGGATTACCTCTCCCTTCTGTCGAAGCGCTGGGGAAAACACGGTTTCTGCTCATGCGAACCATGCTGTTCCCTGGTTGCATGATGACTTTTCAGCAGATCATCGAACGCTCAAGAGTGCTCAATGCGTTACTGGAAAACTATGTCCAGAAAAATCAGATTCCATTTATCAAGCCGGAGGGAGCGTGGTATCACCTCGACCCGATTCACGTGATTCCCTCGCTCAGAGAAAAAGTCTTCCGTCAGTTCTTTTCACTCTGGAACACAGGAGACGTCAGGAACACTGGTGTTCAAGCAGCAGCGACTCCAGCATTGCCGGCAACGGCCGTACGGACTGTGGCCGGGTACGCTCGTCGAACCGCGCAGCCTGTTTATCAGTCGCCACAATTAGTAGTTTCAGCCTGGTAGATGTTGAAGGACAAACTGGGCACTGCGTCTTTACTTTACTCGAGCAGCAGGGATCAGGAATTCGCGAAGATGGCGATTGATGTCAGAAACGTGAGCGGACGCCGAGATGTTACTATCGAAAGTTATGATGACATCCTGCGTGATGCAGAACAGTTGATGCGGGGAGGAAAAATTCGATCGCTGGGGAACTGGACGGCCGGGCAGAATTTTGAACATCTCGCCAAAGCTATGGACGTCTCCATTGACGGCGTTGCCTACACGATGCCTCTGTGGATGAGAGCGATTGCGAGACTCTTCAAGAGTTGGTTTCTGAACCGCCCGTTCAAGCCTGGGTTTCAATTACCTGCGCAATTGGAAAACGATTTCGGCCCGAGTCACTGCATAACTGACGAGGAAGGATTTCGACTCCTGAAGGAATCCGTTGCCCGAATCAAGTCCACAGATCAGAGAGCCCCCAGTCCGGCCTTCGGTGAGATGCCCGAATCAGACTGGATTAAACTCCATTGTCGGCATGCAGCCTTGCATCTCAGCTTTCTGATGAACGAGTGATCGAACAGGTTGGGGCAGGTAGGTTCTCGCAATCAGGTAGGTTCTCGCAATATCGTGCCTATTGACCGCTCGATCCGGTGCCGTGTTACCTGGCTGCGTCCTGAAAAGGGTGTCTGGCGTTAAGAGGTGTGTCTCCATTTGGGTGTGTCTCCATTTGAAAGAGGTGTTTGAACCTCTCCGACGGCACGTGACACTGATTTCCTATGACGTCTCCAAAGCTCCCGACACCCTTTACAACGGACGCGAAGCTTTTCCCGTTTGGCTTGCAGCAGCATCCACCGAACAGCGAAAATTCGGTAGCCCGCTCAGACAACAACGTGTACGTTTAGGTCAAAAGGGCGAGATGCGCAGCTTATTTAGTGGGATTTTGGTGTCCTGATTCTGCGCAATACACGGAAGGAGCGTAAACCATCGATAAACAACCTTTAACTTGTCCCCTACGAGGGATTGAGGGATTCGGCAAGTTTCGTTAGATATCGCAGTTGTTTGCGTCGTGGAAGTTTGAACAGTTTTCAGCACACGCGGCCGTCGCAGGCTGGCCCGGTGTTTTGGAGTCGTCCATGGTATGCCGTCAAGTGGGTAGAAAAAAACTGGCACAATTCGTCCGCATTGCGCTGCTTTTGAGCCTGTCGAGCAAGGTCAACGGTCAGGATGTCGTGCGAATTGATGCGACTGAAGCCCAGATGCAGATCAAGCGGCAGGTACCAATTTCTTCCGAAGTCGCTGGCACACTGGTCACAGTGAATCCCACTGAAGAAGGGATCCTGGTCGCCAAAGGTGAGATGCTGATCAAGCTGAATGATTCGGTGATTGCGGCCGAAGTTGCTCGAGCACGAAAACAATCCACACTGACGACAGAGATTGAATTCGCAGAAGTCGCCCTGGCGACTGCTCTGGAAGGCCAGACTCAAAAACGTGACGCAAACGTCCGCAGACCAGGCGCGTTTACTCCGAGCGAAATGCGGCAGGTGGATCTGGAAGTTCGCAAAGGGGAAGCTCAACTTGCAAAGTCGAACGAAGACAAAGGTTTGGCAGAACTTGATCTGAAGATTAAGGAAGCTCAACTGAATCAATACACAGTGTTTGCTCCATTTGATGGCTTCGTCACCAAGGTACAGAAATACGCGGGCAACAACGTTCGGCCTGGCGATCCTATTTTGACACTGACAGACATGTCGGAACTGCGTGCCTCTGTGAAAGTCCACTTCAAACATCGCGATCAGTTATTTGTTGGCGACGAAGTGGAGATTCGCATTGTGACTCAGCGGGGAGCCGGAGCAGCGGAGCGGCAGCCAGCAGCAGCACCAGCAGAGGATTCGGACCCTATTTTCGGTGACGCTCCGACCGGCAAGAAGGGCGGCCCATCTGCTGATCCCGGGTTTGCACTGGAACCTGATGAAGTTTCCGATGCAGAAGTCTTCATCGGTCGAATTGACCTGATTGACCCTAAGGTTGAGCCGGACTCAACTCAGTCGCTGATGATTCGGCTGGGCGTTACAGTCCCCAATCGTCAGGACAAATATGGGCGATACATGCTGCAGGAAGGTATGCCGGTTAAGGCGGTGATTCTTGCAAAAAAACGATAACTCAGCCAACGCAGGCAA
>CANHVD010000396.1 GCA_947463775.1 Planctomycetaceae bacterium
CCAGTTTGGATCGAGCCAGGAAGATGCTCTCAGTCGTGATTTTGTTCGGATTGCCACATCGGTGGTAAAAACCGGCTCCGACTCCAGGAAAGCCCTCAGCTCCGTCGGCAAATTGGCGACTCTGCTGAAATAGGCACACTTTAGCCAACGGCTTTGGCTGCCAGCATTGCTTGCCTTTGGGTTGATTCCAGGATGGTAATTTGCCTGTTGAACTGCTCATCGAGTGGTGGCCTGAGCGTATCGCCTGTTTCACAAGTGCGTGATCTGTTCGGCTCTGACCTCAACCTGACCAATCGCGTCCGCCGTCAGAACGCTGTGTACTTGCGTATGTCCTGCGGATGAAATCAGGACGGCAATTGTCTATGCTTCTTGACCGGTGCTGCAGAGCTTGAACAAACGCTGCGCATCGAATTCTCAAAGTCATGGGATAATGGCTTCTGATTTACCGGCGAGACCTGTCGCGGATGATGCACGGACTGCTGAAACGATTTCCATGGATGCTATGTGGTGTCTGCCTTGCAATTACCGGGCTGGGACTTTGCGGTCTGGTGCGCGCCGACGAATTGTATGGTCGGTCACAGTTAATTGAGCGTCAGATCGTCTGGCTGATGATGGCTCTGCCCCTGATGCTGGCCATTGCCTTCGCGCCGACTCATTGGCTGCGGGCGGTCAGTGTTCCCACTTACATCGTGTCAGCCTTGTTGCTGGTTGTCACGTTGTTTATGGCACCGATCAACGGTTCACGGCGATGGATTCCTTTGGGGCTGTTTGATTTTCAGCCCAGCGAGCCTGCTCGACTGGCCTTCGTGCTGACACTGGCTTCGTACCTGATGTATCGCGACAACCATCGCACGCTGAAAGGACTTGTCCCGCCGCTGGTGCTGGCCATGGTTCCGATGTTGCTGATTATGAAGGAACCCGACCTCGATACGGCGGTCCTGTATATTCCAGTGCTCTACTTCATGCTGTTCGCCGCCGGCGCAAAGACTCGACATCTGGTGATGGTCACCGTGATGGGTATTGCCTGCCTGCCAATTCTATGGACACAGATGAGTGCTGAGCAGCAGTCGCGGCTGGTCTCTGTTGTGATTCAGCGAGACGGAGGACTGGCTCCCACCGGTGACGGGTTCCATCTGCATCAGTCAAAGCAGGTGCTTGCACTTGGCGGATTCTGGGGCAGCATGAATCAGGAGGAACCGCCCATTGATGATCCGTCCGCCTGGCAACTTCCTGCATCAAGAACAGACTTCATCTTTGTGATGATCGGCGAGAAGCTGGGATTCCCTGGCTGTGTCGCGGTGATGATTCTGTATGCCATCTTGATCTGGAGATCACTGTTGATCGCACGGCGAACTCAGGATCCGTTTGGTCGACTCGTCATTACCGGCGTCGTCACACTGATGAGCGTTCAAACGATTCTGAACACAGGCATGACGGTCGGGCTGTTGCCAATCACGGGGACTACTCTTCCGTTATGCAGCTATGGTGGCAGCAGTCTGTTGACAACCTACGCGGCGATCGGACTGATCATGAACATCGAAATGCATCGCAGCTATGATGTCGCCGGCCAGCCATTCGTGTTTCGTTCGGAGTCGTACAGAAACGCAGCTTAGCGCCGAGCGGCGACGATGTTTGCAAGCCCCTCGCTGATGCTTTCTGAAGTCGCGTTTTTCAGGCCCGGAGGGTCGACACAAAGGGCGGATGTGTCGGCCCTTCAGGCCTTAGTCGCAGTGTTTTTTGTCGTCCGGTGGCTCACGCACAGGCAGAGGATGTGCCGGGCTTCCAGCTCTAGTGACAATGCGCAACTTCAAAACACGTGAGCGAGAGATTTACGGAGGCATTGGTAAACCGCGAAATCGCAATCCCTCGCTGACGCGTCGGGTTATGTTGTTTTGAGGTTTGCGCGCAAAAAAACAGCTCTGAAAAGTTGCCTCTTCAGAGCTGTTTCGTCAGCAGTCTGGATTCATCACGATACCGGGTCAGCCATTACCAGTTCTTTGGGCTGAGGATCCAATACCATTTGTCTTTTTCTTTATTGAAGTTCAGGTTCCACTGGCCATCGTCCCACTCGAGGGACACTTCACGCCAGCCCATCGGTACCTGTGGGTACGGATAGAATGGACCAATGTAAGGCCAGGCACTTGCACTGTACTGAGTCGGGTAGCTGACTGCCGCCGAGTTCGGGTACTGTGCGTATGATGGCCATGCATGTGATGGCAAGTGAGGATTGTTGAAGCTGGTCGGAGCATAACCCGTTGCAGATGGATTCATCATGCCCGGACCCATCCCCGGCTGCATCCCTGGCTGCATATGGCCAGTCTGCATCATCTGAGGAGGCATGCCTGGCCCCATGAGCTGCGGAGGCATTCCCTGTCCCTGCATCTGCATCATCTGAGGACTGCCTGGATAGCCCATGGCTTCAGGATTGTGTGCGGTCTGAGTAATCGGTCCGCTAACCTTCAACTGATTGTTGACGCTGCGAATACCTGGAGCCTGCGAAGCAGCAGCACCAGCCGCCTGTCGCTGACCGACGGTCGCAACTTCACCACCCAGAGTGGCCACACCATTGTTGACGCGAATCTCGATGTCGTAACCGACAAGTCCGACCTGCGACAATGATGAAGCGACCTGATTGGCCATTGCGGTATTGTCCTGACCAGCAGGAACTTCCGCACTGACTCGCTGAATTGGTCGAGATGTCTCGCCAGCCTCAGCGCCACCAGCCTGAGTAACGCGGCCCTGACGAGGATCGGCAGGACGAGTGGCCGAAGCACGCTCGATCTGTCCGCCTGCTGGCACGTATCGCAGGTTGTTCTCAACCTCACGAATGCCTGGTACAGAAGCGGCAAGCTGCTGAGCATGTGCTCGCTGGCTGGCTTCATGTACTTTGCCGCTCAGGATCGCAACGCCATCCTTCACTTCAATTTCAATTTCGCTGCCTTGTACACTGCCGCTTCTCAGAGCCGAGGCCACTTCGTCGGCCTTTGCTTGATTGCGAGCTTTCTCGGCTGATCCCGAGAATGGCATCTGAGGCTTCATTCGCCCACCCAGAAACCCGTCCGCGCTGGCGACGACCGGATTGGCCGCGATAACGCTCAGCACGAGCAACCACTTACCGTACTTTCGCATGAAAGTTCTCCTCCGTGAGGTACCTTCCGTTCCGGATCGCACTCGTACTGCTGAGAAACCGTCCCGGTGGTCTACTGTCTACAATTCTCGGACGCTGACTGCATCTGGCAGACACATCCGCCAGAACTCCAGACTGCTGCAACCGCCGACGTCAGTCAGTGGTGATCGGTCTCCTGACCCAATCACCTCCGCGTGTCCGTTCTCACGGAAACATCATCGCGACAGCGCAACAGAACTACACAATCCATTCTTCGGTCCTGTCGTACCGGTTGGATAAACATTTCTGGTTTTTTGGCTCGTGACGATTGAAGGGCGGGCCAAATCCCATGTTGGAAAGGCACTGCCACAAATCCAGCGGCAGTTTCTGCCGCCGGACGTGACGTCGAGCAAGTCATAGACTTCGATTTAAGGGATCAGCCTTAAGGCGATCGAAGCTGCGTCGAAGACCGCATTCTCAGCGTAATAAGCTGCAGTCAATTGAATGATTCGTTCAAGCAATCCTCACCCTTCCGGCACGATCACTGAACACAACCTCATCTTATTCCGTCAGTGCAAAATCCACGACGTTCTCGTTGTCTTCGTTGACGACCGCAATCAATCCGGAAGTTGCAGCGTCAGCATATTTTGCCGGAACATTGGACTTTGGGGCCGGCGGAAGCGTCGATTCACCAACTCCCGGAGGTTGGTAAGCGGTATCTTCAGTTGCCGGCAAGGCCGGTGTACTGGCCACTGGTGGAGTGTGGACAATTGAAACAGAATGTTTTCCAGGGACTGCGCCATCGAATGCAGAGTAGGTCGTCAGTTGATACTCGCCCTTTTCATCTGTCTTCCCGAAAGCCCCCCTGTTGGCCTCTGCATTCAAAAAGGTGATGTCGGCGTTAGCCACCGGATTTCCCTTTAATGTTACAACACCCCGCACTTTGAATACGGGAAGGCGATTCAACTTTTCACTTCTTGAGCACCCTGCAGTCAGAAGCATCAGTCCTACCAAGGCAACGCGAAGTAACATCACATATCCCTTAAAAAAAAGCTGTTGAGAACAACGTTCCGTGCAGGCTACCGCTACCGGAAGCAAACAAAAGGTGAACCGCCGCGTCACACTATAGTCTATCAGGAACAGTTCGTTCGGCAAGTTGTTGTGAGTTCACCGCTTCCATGATTCGATCGTTCCAATCTCGAATTTCTCCAGGTCACGCATGCATCACTGAACCATGACCACATCCTTTTCACTCATGGTCGTTGCGACATTTCGCCCACGCGCCAACTGAGCCAAAGTTTGCGAACGACTAACGAACCCCATGACCATCAGCCTCAGGTTCTGCCACCCGAAGCTACGCATCAACTGCGACAACCCGCATGCTAACTCTCGGCAGCATCCGCCGTAGTTTGGCGGCCTCACTCTTACACACACAGGCCGTTTAATTTGTATCCCCATATGCTTCTTTAGAATCAACACCCACGTGTGACCACGGATCGCAAAAACGCACCATGAAAGCATGAACAAAGAGTGAACGAAAAACGTTCACTCGCACATGGATTACGCACACGCGATTCAAAAGCGTGCAAAATACTGCGTTTGAGGTTGCAAATGTGCAAATAATTAAATACTGATGAATTTCCTTTCATTTTCGCGTTGTGATTTTCCCCTTTCTGAGGAGCGCTCCATGTTGAGCCAACGACCAGCTACTAGACGACCGGGTTTTACGCTTATTGAACTGTTGGTAGTGATTGCGATCATTGCCATCCTGATTGCACTTCTGCTCCCGGCAGTGCAGCAAGCTCGCGAGTCTGCTCGCCGAACTCAGTGCAAGAACAACTTGAAACAGTTTGGCCTCGCCCTGCACAACTACCACGATGTCTTTGGTGTGTTCTGCAATGCCAAAGGCGGGACAGTCGGCTATGGAGACGCAAGCCGTCTCGATGGCAATTACGAACGCCGGACAGGCTTCATTGCACTGCTTCCATATCTGGAACAGGCTGCACTTTACTCCCAGATCACAGTCCCGGATGCGACAACGACACCTCGAATCCCAGACGGTGGCTCAGCACCATGGAGCGGCGGCGTTAGTGTCACAAGGTACACTCAGAGATTTGCAGGCTTCCTGTGTCCTTCAGATCCAGGGATTCTGTCTGCTCGCGGCAACAACAGTTACGCCTTCTCCCGAGGCGACTACATCGGCGTAGACGCTGGTACCGGACGTGATGCTCAGAATGTCAACGGACTATTCTGCCTGCGTCGCTGCTTCGGAGTACGTGACATCACCGATGGCACAAGCAATACCGTGGCAATCAGTGAACGCATGATGGCGAATTTCGGAATTGGTGGTACCGGCAGTCCGATGATTGGCCAGGGGATTATCACCGGGATTGGAACAATCACGACTAATCCCGGAGCTTGCATCGCTGCAGCAGCCCCGATTCGAGCCGGAGCCCGCTATTCAACAGGCGCTGGGATCAAGGGCCGATTCAGTTCAATCTGGTGTGATGGTCAGCCAGAAATCAATTCATTCTATACAGTAACTCCTCCGAACGGACCATCCTGCATCAATGACGCCAACGGCAATGCAGACGGAGCCGTCGGTATGTTTGCTGCCAGCAGCTATCACACCGGCGGAGCTCAGGCTCTTCTGGCAGACGGCTCAGTGCGGTTCATCTCCGAGAACATCGATACGGGCAATTTGGCCGTAACCACCACGCTGGGAGCCTCCAGCCCTTACGGAATCTGGG
>CANHVD010000397.1 GCA_947463775.1 Planctomycetaceae bacterium
GCCGACAATGTCGTGTGATGATCAACCGTGGCCGAAGCATTCTGGATGGCGCGGGCGATATCGCAGATGGCTTGTTCTCCATCACGAGTTACAACCGCGTCGACGTAATCAATCGCTTTTCGATAAGGAGCCAAATCCAGAACAGCAGGTCGTGCTGACGGACCACCGAAGATAATCGTGCAATCCGGAAACCGCTTCTTCATCCGGCGTGCGACTTCGATCAGGCATTTCGCAGACCAAACGAACAGCGAAACACCAATGAGTTGTGGCTCGAACGCAGTGAGCGCGTCGACGTAGGCATCCGCGTCGTCTCGTTCGAGGTCGAACAGGCGAGATTCCGCGTCTGCCAATTCCGGGTCGGCTACGACAGCGGCGAGAATTCGATGAATGCCATACGACGGAAGTTCAACGCCGCGATGTTCGTGGCTGTCAACTTCCGGAGTCATGCAGACGAACGCGATACGTGTCAGCTTGCGATTCAGCGCGGCCATGTCCGGAATGCGTCCCTGCAATCGGTGGAGTATTCTTAAGGCGATTTGCGCGGGTATACTAACAGAGATGGTATTTTCAGGCAGGAGAGATTCCGAAATCCGCTGTCTTACCCTTGGCGGAGTTGCTTCGGATCAACACTCAACTATGCATGAAAACACTCACCCGTGCGAGGAATACCGTGTAAATGACGTCGGACAAGAATGTCCGACGTACAAATCACGCCAAATCAGAACGCTCTGTAGTCCCCCACTCGGGAGCAGGTGCTTCGAACTTTTGTTCCTTGCGATCGGCGTCCTGGAAGGCGATCGATTCCGAATGCAGACACATCGGCGGTTCAGACGGAAGCAGCGTGTGACTTGAACCGAGCTGTCCGCCTTTCAGATAAGCCGGGTCGCCAACGATCGGGAATCCCAGATGCCATAAGTGTGCGCGGATCTGATTAGTACGACCAGTGCGCGGGAAAGCTCGGACGAGAGAGGTGCCGTCTTCGAAACGATGGAGCACTTCAAAAGCCGTGCTGGCTTCGTGGCCGTCGGGATCGATCAGGTAAATACCACCGTCTGCTGCTTCACGCGCGATCGATGCCTCACACGACAGTTTGTCTGCGGCCGGATGCCCGTGAACTTTCGCCAGATAGGTTTTCCCAACCAGACGATTCTCAAACTGCTTTTGCACAATTGAGGCGACTCGTTTGCGTTTGCAAAGCACCATGATGCCGGAAGTATTGGCGTCGAGTCGATGGACAATATGAGGTCGGCAGGGGAACCAAACCAGATTCAAAATATTGCGCAACGTGTTGCGGTTAAATCGTCCGCACGCATGAACCGGCAGCGGCGCTGGTTTTGACAGGATGATGAATTCGTCGTCTTCATGGAGAACGCGAATATCGGTCGCCACATCGGGTTCAACGGACATGGGGGCAAGCTGATCGAAGCGTTCCCCTTCACGCACGATTCGATCTGGGGACAGTGGCAATGGTTCCGGAGTCCACTTCGGACGTCGGCGGCGGCGCACAGGTTCTGTTGGGACAATTATCGAATCGGCGATCCTTCGCAGCCATTCATCGCGTCCCACTTGTGGGTGGAGATCATCCAGGAACTCAATCAACGTCATGTTCGCACATCGCTGCGGAACGTTCAGGGGCCGACGATTGAGGCACGGTTCGCTGCCTGGCAGCGGGGTCGTGACACGTTTGATTTCTGCATGGCGCGATTCGATCAGTTCCGCCATGGACTGAGATTCTTCGCGATAACAGGCCGGGCAGGATTTCCCCGGAACGTACTGCGGTAGTTGCTGTTCTTCAGCGGTGACGACCGCCTGACAGATGTAGCACTGAGTCGTCGGCGTTTCCTGAAGCGAAGGATCGACTGCAACGCGTTGATCGAACACGAAGCATTCGCCGTGATAGTGATCTCCGCCGACTTCTTCGAAGTACTTCAGAATTCCGCCATCGAGTTGATAGACCTGGTTGAAGCCAGCCATCTCCATGTAAGGCCCGGCCTTTTCGCAACGGATGCCGCCGGTGCAGAACATGACGACGGGTTCATTCTTCAGTTCTTCCGACAGCCTTGCGACGCCATCGGGGAATTCACGAAAATGATCGAGGCCCATTTTGATCGCGTTATCAAAAGTGCCAAGGTCATACTCGTAGTCATTTCGAGTATCCAGCAGATGAACCTTGCGACCTTCGTCCAGCCAGCGTTTAAGTTCTTTCGCCGAAAGTTTGGGCGATGTTTTCTGAGCTGGAACAACGCCGTCAATTCCGAAGGCGATGATTTCCTTTTTGATCTTCACCAGCATGCGATTGAACGGCTGGTACTCGTTTGCACTTTCCTTGGGCTGGAGGTCAGCGAAGGCGGGATCGGATCTTAGGAAATCGACGAACAGATGAATAGCTTCCGGCGGTCCGGCGACGAACAGGTTGATCCCTTCGGGACTGAGCAGTACGGTGCCCTTCAAATTCAATTCGCATGCTCGCCGACGAATGGCAGACTTCCGACCTTCAAGGTTGTCCAACGCGACAAACCTGTAGCATGAAATATTGATGATGGGAGTTTTCGACTCCGGAGACGCGGCTGGGGCAGTAGATGCAGACATAGGCTGGATCACAGGGATTCGAGCAAAATTCCGGGGGAATCAGTTTTCAGGGTGTCTACGAGCAGTATACCGTAAATCCTCCTGGCTTTCTCTGAAGACACAGGGTAGCTCGGTATGATCGGCAAAGACATCGGAACCGGGGAATCCTGTTGCGCTGAGCCATGAAATCGGGCCACTGGACTCTTGTTCTTCGGTGGCATCGCCGCTACGGTTCGGCTCAGATGGCGTAGATGCTCGGCATGGACCAGCCCTTCGGCCTGCACCGGAACAATTAACGGCCGGAATAGTGAACAGGCTGTCTTCCAGATTCGAGAGTGGCAGATGAGTCAGGATAAGCAGATTTTTGGTTTTGAACAGTGTGGCGAGGTCCTGATCGTTACCGCGACGGGGTCCTTCATGGAGTTCCGCGACAACGATATTCGAAACGGCTACAACGAAGCTTTTCGGCAATTGAGTGAACCGGGGATCCGTCACCTGCTTGTTGACTTTTCCGCAATGCAGTACTTCGGTTCGACGTTTGTCGGAATCCTGATTCGACTGGCCAAGAAAGCTCGAGCCAATAAAGGTAATGCGGCTCTTTGTCACATGTCCGACAACATGAAAGACATGTTGAAGACGCTGATGCTGCTGGAGAATCCAAAGATCGACTTTTCGTGGGTCGCCTATCCTGACCGCGCTGCAGCCCTGCAGGCGCTGAGTCTTCTCTGACGGCGGCGTTCACTCCAGTACGGGGCTTTGGCGACGCGAAACGAAGCAGAACCTGCGCCATCTCCTGATGGTCCCGTTCTTCCTGTGTTTCGTGGATGTTCAATGTTCAGGGGAAAGAGCCAGGCAAATCGATTCGCAGCTGCTTATTTGAGTCACTGCAGGTCATTCAATGATGCCTTTTGCAATCAGTCTTCAGCAATGTTGATTTCTGGCAACAGGCACGATGTTCCGGATGAATCGTTTATTGGTGTTCGTTGTCACAAGTCTCCGGCCTTAATGGTTATGAGCAGCGGGAACAACAGGCTGGGAGGCAGATCTGCGACAGATTGTAGTCAGGACGCAGCAGGCGCACTGCATGCTCACATCCCGACCTGGCTACTCTATCAGACAGACTCGCTCCATGATTCAACATTCTCTGGCACGCCTTTGCGGTCTTCTTGAAGGCGTTTCTCGAACGAGTCGTCGACGACGGACACTGGCGGTGAATCGTGCGGAGCCACTTGAAGAGCGACAAATGCTCGCCGCAACCGCCCTTCAGGCATTTCACCGTTCCGGGCAAACGTTCATTACCTGGAATGAAGATACGGCAGTGACAGGTGAGAAGTACAACGTCTATCGGTCTGCGTCACCGATTACGACCGCCAATATTGGTGCATCAGAAAAGCTAACCAGCAAATGGGGGCCACTTGACGACAATACAACGTTGCATCCACGACGCTCACAGGACATCGGGATTCCAGCAACTTTCATGATCAACGATCTGGGAACTCCGCTTTCAGCAGACAAAGGGCTGTTCGTCTACACGACTCCAACAGGACAGTCGGGAACATGGTACTACGCTGTCACTCAGTTGAACGGCAACACGGAGAGCATGTTGCTGACGACCGGCTCGAATTCATTAACGACAGGCGTCACCGAACTGGTAGCCACTCCATCACCGGTGCTGACTGTGAGAAATGTCAGTGGCAAGGGACGCATCTATACGCAGTACATGGACTACGCGAAGTGGAATCCCACGTTTCAGGGATATGCTTATAACTACTCCGTGGCCTTGCCGGACACCTACGACCCGAATGTTTCATGGCCGATTAAACTGATGCCACATGCATACGGCGAACGACTCCGGATGGAGCCTTCGGCTGAATACGGCTGGCCCTGCATTGAAGTGTTTCTGGATGACCCGGGTGGCGGCGCACCAGGAGAACGGTTCCAGACATGGTGGTACGGCTTCGCGGCTGACCACAATTATCTAACTCAGGGATCGCTCCCGACAGCAGGTCGTGTGGAGAACTTCACTGAGCAGCGCGTCTTGAAAACGATCGACGAGGTATCGTCGATGTTTAATGTCGACTCGTTGAAGATTCATTCACAGGGACATTCGATGGGGGCGTCCGGATCACTGTCGCTGGGCATCAGATATGCCAATGTTTTCTCGGGCATCTTCGGCAGTGAACCGATGACAAACTATGCCAGCAGTCCGTTGTTTCAGAATGACTTTTCCGTACTTTGGGGCAGTCAGGCCTCCAATCTGCCAATCGTTAATAACGGAGTTTATGCCGGACCGTTAAAGAAATATGACGGTATGGGCGTCTACAACTGGATGAATCATCATGAGCAGTTGGTGAATCGTCGCGGAGACAAGATGGCCTTCCTTATGGTGGGTCATGGAAAAGCCGACGACGTCATTGACTGGGCAACACAGGGCAGACCATTTATTGCGGCATTGAATGCAGGCAATGTTGGGTACTCAGCGGAGCAGCGTTTCGGCTGGGATCACAACTGGATGAGCTTCAATTTTTCGCTCGATACAATGTTCAGTCCGGCAGACGGAGGACTGAGTGCCTGGGCCTATCCACGGAATGTTAGTTTCCCGGGGATTACGAACGCCACAGGATCCGGCCCCAATGTGCCAGGAACAACGGACACAAACTTCTATAACATGCAGTTTGAATGGTCCGTTCCATGGAATCCATTCCATACGGATCTGGTCGATACAACCAATCAATATGAAATCTCCATCAGATCAAACACCGTGGCACAAACTGCGGACGTGACGCCACAGCGAAGGCAAGCTTTCAATCCCATTCCAGGTACAACGGTCACATGGAAGAATGTTAACAACGTGACCGGCCAGCTTGTTCAGTCAGGCACATTGATTGTTGATGCAGACGGACTTGTCACATTACCTTCCGTAACGATCGGCACGGGAACCGGGAACCGTTTCATTCTTACAGTACCAGCATCAGGCACCATACCGCCAACAGTGACGGGACCGGTGGCGGCGACTGTCAACCAGAAACCCACGATCACATGGACAGGTACTCCTGATGCTGTGGATTACGACTTGCAGGTCAGCAATTTCAGCACGGGCAGAAATGTCATCCTGAGAACGACTGTTGCAGGGCTGAGCTATACACCAACAGAGAATTGGGGGATCGGCCAATACAAGGTGGATGTGAGGTCGCGTAGTTTATCGGGCCAATTCTCCGCATGGTCAGAGGCCAAATTCTTCAGGATCTCTACTCCGCCCGTTGTGGA
>CANHVD010000398.1 GCA_947463775.1 Planctomycetaceae bacterium
AACCGTAAGGAGGCAGGTGCCTAGGGCAAACTTCGTGATTGGGACTAAGTCGTAACAAGGTAGCCGTAGGGGAACCTGCGGCTGGATCACCTCCTTTCTAAGGATATCCATCACGGTTCTAACGAATTGTGATCATCAATTTAAAACGATTCGCGTCAAAACTCAGCTCACTACTCAATCTGTTTATACTAAGACGGCTGTCGAGCAATCGACAGCCGTTTTTTTTTGCGCGCCTTGGTCGCCGTCACGTCGGGTGACGCCCATACTTTTCACCTCATTCGGCCGCAAGGTCATTCATTTGAATTTGGGTGATCGTTTGTTAATCTGTTTCGCGCCCATGACTTTGGTATCCTCACCCACCATTTTCTGCGGATCAACGCGATGCGAGTTATCAGCGCAGCCGTACTTGTCTGGATCGGCGCACTGTCCGGGAGTGCATTTTCTCTTTCAGAGATTCCCGAAGAAGTACAATCTCTGATCAGGACCCACGACGACCGAATCTCCAGGCTGACGAGAGATTCGCAGACTGAATTAGAAGGTCTGCAGGAAAAGCTGCTTGAGGATTGCAAGAAGCTTCAGACAAATCTCACGAAGCGCGCTTTGCTCGATGAAGCTGTTGCTATCCGGGGCATGCTCAAGCTCGTTTTCGATGAAAATGGAGTCGATGCCCGTCGAGCCGTTCTTGAAAGGAGCAGCAGTCTTCTTCACAAGGAAGCTGTTGAACTGGTCGATGCCTATCTGCTTGCCTCTGCGTCAGTCAGCGATAAGAATTTAAAAGCACTTGCTGAGGCACGGAAAGAAAAGCAGGAAGCGCTGCAACCGCTCTTTGAGAAGTATACTCAGGCTGGCGATCTGGATGCTTCCATTGTGATTCGCGATTCCATGCGATCCGATCCATCATCTTCGTCGCCCCACAAAATCCAATCAAAAGAATTTGAGTACTCCGCGGACCCAAATGTTGCTCGACGGCAGCATGAAGAGCAGCTCAGGAACATTTCGACAAAACAGTCGATGCAATTCTCGGAGATGATTCAGCAATTGATCCCGAAATTGCAGGTGGCGCTTGATAAGGAAGCCAAAGCGACACGACTTGACGAAGCCATTTTTGTCAGGAATCTGATTCAGGGATTGAAGGATGGTAAGAACCCTGTGGAGCAGAAAGAGCGGTTAACCACTGCTGAAGCCTCGGCTCCGGATTCTGCGCGATCTGTAATCAAGCAATCGCTCAAGAAGCTCAATGAAATCGAAACCCAACTTGGGCAGGAGCGAGCATCTCTGAATCTGTCGTTTTCAAGGATCATTGCCCCCGAGGTCGGTCAGACTTTGTTAGAAGGAGACTTGCGGCAATCGGAGCAAGCTCTAAGGCAGTATTATTTTCTCAAGGGTGAAACCGAAGCGATTCTTGCTTTGCATCGTCCTGAAGAGACGACTCTGAAAGATGAATCGGCTCGGAATCTCATATCAGCATTCTCTGAAGAGACCAGAAAACGCTTGAATGCCGGAATTGATCAGGAACAGGAGCTCCGCAACAACCTGATCGCGAGAATTGAGGAGCTGTTGCTCAACTCTGAAGTGACTGACGTTCAGAAGACGGAGCTCAGTAGTATTCTTGATTTTGCAAAGGCCGATCACAGCAAGGGCCTAATGGCAATGCGGTTGATGCGACTCCAGAAAAACCTGCCTGAATCGGGAATTGCTTTGCTGGCGGATTACAGATCCGAGCTGAAATCCATCGTGAATAGACTGCAAATAGCTCAGCAGAATGCGTGGCAGGAGCTGCAGGTTCAGTTGAAGCCGGTCATTCGAGAACAGGTGGCCGGAGGAGACTTCATTCAGGCTTACTTGATTCAGGCCAAACTTCCCCACCTGCAGACGATTCGATTCGAACTGCCGGTCAAGGTGGCTCGGCAAGCCTACTCAAGCCATTTATGGGATGCACATCTGATTGAAGTCCGAGGCGACAACTGCTTTCTGATTAGCTACGGAAGAGATTCAACCGAGTGGTTGCCCCGCAATCGAATCAGATATAACGAAGACGACCCAATCGTGGTGGCCGATATGAGAAAACATGAGACACCTCAAGGTCCGGGAATCAAGGTCGCACCCGAAACCGAATTAAAGCCCGGTCAGAAGGCCTTCAAGTTTTGGGGTTCTACATGGTACCTCGTCACAATCGACGAGATTACTCCGACTGAGGTTCGCATTACCTGGGACGGCTGGGGGCACCGCAAAGAATCCTGCCCGCGATCAGACCTCTCACTGTTGGAACTAGAGTAGGCGCGATCACCGAGCCAATGTTGGCTGTTGCTCGCCCAATGCACTTCGCGGCGTATTCTCCTGACTTTGCGGCACGAAAGAGTTCTGCGATCGCTGGATATGTGATTCCCGGAACTGCCGCTCTTCCTCTTCTCGTTTTTCTTCGAGTTGCCAGGATTTCCAACGCCCGATTGCGTGGCCGCCGAGGGCGCCGAAGACAACTCCGAATGGCCCCAATGCTTTTATTTCGGCTCCGACGTATGTCCCGTAGGCCGGATACAGAATCTCGTAGGCCTCCTGTTGGGCACTGACATTTTCATTCGCCTCCAGATAACCCAACGCGTCACTGGTGGCGATTCCTTCCTGGATCAGCGGAACGATGGGAAGAATTCTCAATGCGGCATAGGTGCCCTTCCATTTTCGGCGTGCAAAATCCTTCGCATGCCCGGCTTCGTGCAGAGCAATTGCAGGGGCATTCGAATAGAGATGAATCGTATTCGTAAATGGGTTGTAGTGGTCACCGCCAAACAATCGCCCGGGGAAAATCGCTTCGAAGGCAACGGAGACCGCACCCACCGTATATCGCCAGCCAGCTCCAACAGATTTGTTCGCGACCAATCGATGCCAGTCATCTCGCGGACGGTACTGATTGAGTCGAACCTTTACGGTTGAGAGTTCATTCTGACTCAAATACGCCCCCAGTTGAGCTTCCGTGTGGGCATCAATCCGATGATTCTCTACCCGACGATCCCACAACAGGATCTTTGACGGAATTCCCCAGACCCAGCCAAACGTATCGATCGCTTTCTGCGGGCGACCTCGTTCCATCTGCACTTCGGTACAAGCAGCCAGTTCGGGCGAAGAACGGTATCGAGCAGCTGAGCCATATGAGTAGGGCGTCGATGCACAGCCAGACAATGCGACGGCAAAGAAAACGAGAATGGCCGCTGCCAAACGCAGTCTGAAATGCCAATTCAAAAAACGCGATAGCTCAATTGTCGTGGTGGAATCCATGGGTGCAACGCTCATAGAAGATCACGGCGATGTTTCCGGGCAATCACCCGGTGCAAGCGGCTTGATGATTTGCTCGTTTAACGGCAAGCCGGAGGCGACTTCGACCGATTCGCCGATGCCTGCGGCTAGCCACTAAACGAAATCGCTTGATACTCGATTGGAACAACTGCTTGCAGAAGACCGGCCGGAAGTTTGACGATCTGCAAAAATTCCGGACAGAGCAATCTTCGCCTGCACTACGGCAGAAATTGCCGATTCAAGCCCCAGCGACTTCGAAAAGTCCTGCCTCATCGCACTGCTGCAAGCGCACTGGCCATCTTCAACGCTCCTCGCGCTGCAGCTTCCACCAGCACTGCCGAACTCACACGGACGCCTCGAGAAGCAATCGCATCCAGAACCATCGTGCGGAACTTCGCCTGCTGCAACAGCACACTTCCCGTCAGTGATAAAGCCACGCCGTCAACAAGGTCCAGCCTTCGAGCCACCGAGACGACCATCGCAGCGAGCTCAACAGCAGCACCATTCAGGATATCACAGGAGACGATGTCCATTCGATCGGCCGCATCAAACACCAGCGGCGCGAGCCCGGCGATCACCGCGCGAGGAATCTCGTTGGAATACACTGCGGTAATGATCTCCGCCGCCGATTCAATCTTCAGGGCCTGAGTCACCTCGTTCAGCAGACAGGTGTCCGGGCCGCGACCGTCATAACTCCATGTCACTGCCTGCAGAATAGATCGCCCCAAAGCATACGCGCTGCCCTCATCACCAAACAGATAACCCCATCCTCCGCTGCGCGCGATTTGATTTTGAGCATTACAGCCCCAGGCCAAAGATCCGGTGCCGGCGATCAGAGCAATCCCATAGCCGGGAGCATTGCCCGCATGCAACAACGGGATGGCGTCGTTGACCACCTGAACTTTAAACGCCAGGCGGGTTCCCTGGGACCAGTCTTCGACCACACTGCGATCTGATTGTCGATCAGCACCGGCGAGCCCCAGACAGGCAGCTTCGACAGTCTGTCGTTCCAGACCTGCCGCATCAAACGCGGCCTGCACCGCCAGATCCAGATGATTCATCGCCATGCGAGGCCCGACAGCCCGCTGATTCGATGGCCCACTGATTCCCTCTCCGAGGATGACATCGGGAGTGTTTCGTTTTGCGAGCAACGCGACGGTCTTGGTACCACCACCATCGATACCAAGAATTAAGCCCTCATCTTCCGGAACCAAAGCTGGCATTGTCGTCCTGTCATAAAAGTTCATCAATCCGTACGGCGAGCAGCAGAAATGAAGTGACCGGCCGCCATTAACCTGAGCCTGAGTCGCTAGCCGATTCATCCTGTCGATTTGGCTAACGCCTAAAGCTCAACGTTTTTTTCTATCCGCCGTTAACCTCAATGATCGCGAATCAGACTCGCATAAGGAAGCCCGGGACAGGGCTGACCAGAACACATTCGTATCTCGGGAACGCCGCATAGGCCTGTGACGGGGTGTAAACCCCGAGTTGACCGAGCGATTGGCACCTGGATAGTCAAAACAACCTCCACACACGCATTCGCTTGACAAGCACTATATATAGGGTAGCTTTACCACCCGTCCCCACTCCGTGCCATGGACTTGGGCATGGGTATAGATCAACGGAATGAGCTTTACTAAACGTCCATTAGTGAGGTTTATGCTGTGTCACGCTCAAGCAAAGCTGTTTTGGCTCAACTGCGCAGCCTTTTTGAATTCGGGCTGGCTGGACGAACCTCTCGAAACCGCCTACGTCGCCAGTTCAACCAAATTGCAGCCCCAGGCGAAGTCCTCGAAGCACGTCAGCTACTTGTGATGTCGCCCGGACTACCCACCGTAAACGTAAGCCAAACCCCGATCACTATTCAGTGGGCTCATCCGGCTCAGGACACAGATCCTGCCGTGAGTTTCGATGTCGTCATCAACCGCACCGGTCTTGTCTCTGGTGGTCCACAAACAGTGATCAGCGAGCTTGGTCGACTCAGCACCGTTCCGATGGGTCAAGTCGAAACTTATCGAGTAACGGAGCCACTTGCACCTGGAACGTATTCCGTCTTTATTGCCGCACGTAACGCTGGCAATGTTGTATCACCACCGGTTTCAGCGTCCTTCAGCATCGAGCAACGGGCGCCTGAGATCCTGACGATCTCCGGACAACAAATCTCTTCCGTAACAACGTCTCGGCCTGTGACAGAACGTTCGATGAGTCTATCGTGGACTCCGATCCCTGGCACCAACGACTACTACGTATGGATCGATCAGAAGTCAGCGACAGGATGGTCACAGATCTCAGATACGATTCCGCGAGCAGTCAGAGGAAACGTACTTGAACACGATCTGCCAGCAGGCGAGTACCGGGTTCGCGTGAGAAGTCTCAATCAACCGACAACATGGTCACAGGCATTAGAGTTTGTGGTCACAGGCAACGAGACGAGTTCTCCTGAAATCACCAGTTCATCCTCTGCCGTCAGTAGTGGCGGCGCCCTTATGTGGACTCGTGAAAAGAATGCGGTCCGCTATGAAGTGGAGATTGTGCAGGCTGGATC
>CANHVD010000399.1 GCA_947463775.1 Planctomycetaceae bacterium
GGAGGCAACGCGAAAGCCCGTCATGACTTCGTCGAAGATCAGCACTGTTCCGTGTTGAGTACACAAGGCACGTAGTAATGCCAGAAACTCGGGCGTTGGGATCACGCAGCCCATGTTGCCAACCACTGGTTCCAGAATGACGGCCGCTAATTGATCACCGTTCTTTTGAAACGCGGCCAGCAGACTTTCGCAGTCGTTATACGGCAGAACCAATGTGTCTGCAGTGGCACCAGCGGGAACACCGGGGCTGGATGGGCAACCAAGTGTCAATGCGGCACTGCCGGCGGCGACCAGCAAACTGTCGACATGGCCATGGTAACAACCGGCAAACTTCACGATCCCATTGCGCCCAGTGAATCCTCGTGCGACGCGAATGGCCGACATCGTCGCTTCGGTGCCCGAGTTCACCATTCGAACCATCTCGATCGACGGCACCATTTCAATGACAAGTTGAGCCAGCTCCGCTTCTGCCTCCGTTGGCGCGCCGAAGCTGGTGCCAATTGTCAACGCATGCTCAATCGCCTGAAGAATCTTTGGGTGACGGTGTCCAAACAGGTGTGGGCCCCACGAACCGATGTAATCGATGAAGCGATTGCCATCGACGTCGAACAGGTAGGCGCCGTCTCCTCGCTTCATGAACGGTGGTGTGCCGCCAACTCCGCCAAAGGCTCGAGCAGGACTGTTGACTCCGCCTGGAATCAACTTGGATGCGTGTTTAAAAAGCGATTCGCTGCGAGTGCGTTTTGAAGTGTCGGTAAGCATATTGAGTTTTGGCTTCATTCGATCTTGCGAGGTCGTTTATGGCGAGCGGCTGGTTGTCAGCGCTCCGTGTAGTCTGCTTAGTATTCACGCGGAGGGCTGACGCCCAGCCGCTCGCCTTTTGGATTTTCGGGATGCTTTAATTTGCAGCGCTAAGGATTTCAAGATTCGGCTTCGCGGCCTTGAGTGTCTTGATTGTGTCTTCTGTCGGGTTGGAGGCCGTCAGGTCCAGCCACTTCAATGCTGAAAGCTGCCCCAGTTGCACGATTCCGGCGTCACCCATTTGAGATCCAGCCACACTCAGCCGCTCCAGCTTCTGCATCTTCAGGAGCACCGCAGCTGATTCATCTGTGATTCGAGTCGCTGATACGTTCAGATCAACAAGATTCGTCAGAGTGGCCAGAGCCGCGAAACTCTCATCTTTAACCTTCTTGATTTCTCGCAGTTCCAGAAATGTGAGCCCTGTCAACTTGCCGAGCTTGGCGATGCCATCCCCGGAGACCAATCGGCATTCACTGATGTCGAGATACGTGAGCTTGGGAAGATTGCTGACAACTTCCAGACCTTCATCATCAAGCGATGTCTCTCTCAATTCCAGGCGAGTCAGCTCGGCGAGTCCGGCGAGATGCTTTACGCCAGCTCCGGTCACATCGGCCAGTCGGCAGCCAAAGCGTTTCAGCTTCTTCAATTTGGCGACCTCCACCATGCCGACATCCGTCAGACGAGACGCTTCCATCTGGAGTGATTCGAGAGTACTGATACTACCGATAGCCGGCATCGCCAGATCCGTCACAGCAGTATAGTTCAGATTCAATGACTTCAATGGAAGCCCTCGCAGGTGTTCAATCCCTGCGTCAGTCACCTTGGATTTCTCCAACTGAACATCCACGAGTGATTTAATCCCCGCCAGATGAGCAACTCCAGCATCCGTAACATTGCTGTTTCGCAAATCAATGGCGCGAAGCTTTGTCAGACTTTTGACATTTTCGAGCCCGGCGTCGGTAAAGCCCGCTCGACGCAGCACCAGGGCTTCGATATTCGTCAGGCCTCCGATAACCTTCAGAGTCCCGTCCCCGATGGCGGAACAGTCCGTCAGGTCGAGTCGTTTGAGCAGCTTCAGATTGGCCATTGACTGCATTCCTGCATCATTCATCCCTGGTCCACCAAAGCGGGCAACGGCAATGTTTGGGACACCAGCCAGATGCTTCATCGATTCAGAAAAATCGGTATCGGCCGATACGGCAATCTCCGTCACAATACCGTCAGCGTTCTTCTTCAGGCTGCAACCAGCCTTCACAAGAGCTGCAACGGCCGCTGCGTCATCAGGAGTCACGGCGGACTGAGTTGACTGCAGTCCCTGCGTTGACGGCCCGGAGGATTGTTCACAACCCGTCGAGAACAGCAAGAGTACGCTAACACTCAGCAGAGCACATCGCCAGGCTAACAGTTTCATCGCCAAAACAACCCTTCTGAACAGAATGACATCAAGACATCCGGCAGCGTATTGCGATTTCACGCCTTTCGCAATGGTCCTGAAAAGTTGTCTCGTTTACCCGGTTTTTCGTTTCGGCCTTAGTCTCCGTGCTGTTCACTCAGGAAGGCCAGTTTCATAGCAACGGCAGATCAGCAAACAGACAGGCCTGAATAGTCGGTCTGGGTCTAACCCGTGGAGTCAGAAATAGTTCCTGGTTCATCAGGGCTTTGCGCGGCCGGCGGGGACGGTCAAAAGCCTGGGTTCCGAATCGCCTTCCGGAATGGGTTCGCTGATGAAAGTGTCGCCGACCAGATCGTCCCAGTCGCAACTCAGCAGAAGATCGAAACCGGGATTCTGTTCCTTCACCTGACAGGAACAAGGCCCCACAATAAACGAGGACGCTTCTCGAATTGTATCAGCCGAGATTCCCTGACCGACGACCGCGTAAAGCACTCGACCTCGCCCAAAGATCGGAAACGCCATCGGCTCATCAAAGCCACGCAGGTCGGATTCGCTGTTAAGCAGACAATCGATCAGGAATTGTTCCTTCGGATCGTCTCTCCTGACGGAGACCACAGAAAACTGAATCTGCAGTCGGATCTTTGTGCTGCCGAGCAATTCGGGTTTGATTTCCATCTCTTCCGGCGACGGCAGCTTCAGCCACTCTGCGTCTTTCTCAATTTGTTCCTGCAGGGTTTTCAAAGCTGCCTGATCTTTTTCGGCATCGCCGGATTCCACGAGGATCCAGACGGCCGAATGTCCCTCTGACATTCTTCGCACGATCTCCTGCCGTGCCGGAGAACTGACCAGATGTTCGATACTCGTGTCTGAAAGGTCGGACGTGAAGGCGACTTGTTCCGGGTCCACAGACGATCGCTCGGGATATAAAGCAACCATGACCGGTCTCGCCCCATTTCCATGCGTCTTCCATAACTTCTGGACGAAAGCATCCTTCGATTTCGAAACATCATGGATCTTTATCGCGGCAGCAGCAGGTGACTCAGGAGTGCCCTCAAGACGTTTCAGAGCCATCAAGTGGTTGTTGTCGAGCGGCCCGTCAGCAATGACAAGCAGTCGGTACTGATCGGGATTCCAGCGTTCCAGTGCGTAGCGAAAAACGGGCACCTCACAGGCAACAACGGCGCTGACGACGGCGATCAAGCACAACGCGGGAAGAACTGAGCAAATAAGTTTTGCACGAAGGAAATTCGACATTGCGGTTTCCATTCCACTGAAGCTCCGATGAGCCGAACCAGACAGAACTATGTTCTAAACCATTTCGCCGGAACGATTGCTTACCAACCATGAACATTGAATTTTCATCACATTAACATTCTGGCTAGACCCTTGCGTCCATCACAGTACCGTATTCATCAGAAGTTCATGCATCGCGCCTTTCACTTGCAAACGATCCTGAATCCGCGACCTCAAATCGACAGCTTCGCGTCGCCCCCGTCAGGCTGTGTCGTAGTAAGGGAGCCACGAGACATTCTCCCGTTGAGAAAAGCAGTTTCCGAATCGGTTGTTAACAGCATCTGAACAGACCGACGGCCATAATTGAACACCGTGGGTGCGATTGCTGATTCTCTGCCATTGGGGATCCACATGCTGTTCTCTCGGGAATGATTGTTCCAGAAGTTCGACGAGCGATGCTGACCTCCAGGTCGGAATTCACTCCGTGCGGCCCGGCTTCCGGCAATTCCGAGGGTTCGCTCGCCGCATCCCCGCAACTACTCGTAGTTGCGTGGTGGTTAACGGTGCGTTACAACCAAAGCGGCGAATTGATCCCTGTACCATGGCAGACAGGAATTCGGAGTTCGAATTCTGAGTACAACAGTCTTCAAACACATGGGATGAAGGTGTAATCATGTCAAAGACTGTTGTCGCAATGTTCGCTTCGCTGCTGGCCTTGGGTGGCATGACGTGGGCGTTGATGAACAGCGATGTTCGACGGACGTCCACTTCGCCTGATGCTTCGCAGCCAGGTTCTGCCGCATCGCAGGGGGATTCAAAAATCGCTGAAATCTCACTCTTCTGCGCGGCCAGTAACCAAGCCGTGATGGAAGAGATCCGCCGCGCATACGAAGCGGAGACGGGCCGACGAGTAGTCATTCAATACGGGTCCTCGCAGTCCCTGCTGTCTCAGATTGAAGTCAGCCGCACCGGCGATCTGTACCTGCCGGCGGATGATAGCTTTCTGGCGATGGGGCGAGAAAAAAAGCTGATTGCCGAATCGATTGAGATCGCCACGATGAATTGCGGGATCGTTGTCCCCAAAGGCAACCCGAAAGGCATCGATGAATTGTCGGACCTCTTTGCGACCGATCTACGACTGGTTCAGGCCAATCCTGATGCGGCTGCTATTGGGAAGCTCACAAAAAAAATCACGACCGCAAGCGGCCTCTGGGACCAGCTTGATAAGGCGACCGCCGCCTATCGCACGACAGTCACGGATGTGGCGAACGACGTGCTTGTCGGTGCTGCGGATGCAGGGATTGTTTATGACGCGGTCCTGCATACGTATCCAGATCTGCAGTTTGTTAACGTCCCGGAGTTGGCAGAAGGTGTCTCACAGGTTTCCGTCGGCGTGATTTCTTCATCTCCTCAGCCATCCGCCGCTTTGCACTTTGCTCGCTATTTGTCGGCTCGTGATCGTGGCCTTAAACATTATCAAACGCATGGATTTAAGATTTCCAGCGGCGACGAATGGCAGGACGAACCAGAACTGACAATCTACGCTGGTTCCATGTTGCGACCTGCCATCGAAGATACCATCATCGAGTTTGAACAACGAGAAGGCGTGCGAGTGTCACGAGCTTACAACGGTTGCGGGATCCTGGTGGCTCAGATGAAGAGCGGTCAACATCCGGATGCGTACTTTGCCTGTGATCTGGAGTTTATGAATCAGGTGAAGGATTTGTTTCCTGAGCCTGTTTCTGTGTCAGAAAATGAGCTGGTGATTCTGGTCGAAAAAGGGAATCCAAAGAAAATTGGATCGCTGCGGGATCTGACCAAAGAAGGCTTGCGTGTCGGGATCGGTCATGAGAAACAATGTGCCATGGGCTGGATCACTCAGAACACCTTCAAGGAAAGCGGACTTCAGACGGAACTGATGGCCAACGTGACCGTGCAGACTCCCACGGGCGATATGCTGGTGAATCAATTACGCACCGGATCATTGGACGCCGCTGTGGCGTACCTGAGCAACGCGGCCGGAGCGGCTGAGTTTCTGGATGCGGTACAAATTCGAGGCATCCCGTGTTCGACTGCGACTCAACCATGGGCCGTGGCGAAAGAATCTCGATTTCCTAAACTGGCCGGTCGACTGTTTGAGCACCTGTCGTCCACAGAAAGTCAGGAGATATTCGCGGCGGAAGGTTTTCAGTGGAAGCTCGGGAAGTGAGCCTGTCTCGACATCAAAACTCTTCAAAGGCTCCCATCCTGAAACGTAACCGGACCAGGCAATTCAGCGACGTTGTGTTCTTTCTGACGATGGGAGGACTCTCAGCGTGCTTCATTTTGCTGATCGTTCTTCTACTCGTGGCCGACCTGATGTTCACGTCGCCGCAGGAGTTCGCCAGCGCGCTGCGCAAGCC
>CANHVD010000400.1 GCA_947463775.1 Planctomycetaceae bacterium
CAGCCGGGCAGCGATCAGGCGACGAAAGTCTCAATCGCGTCGGCTGAAGCGACATACGAACAGGGCGATCTGAAGGTTGCAAGAGCGTTCGATGGCAATTCGAACTCAGGCTGGGCGGTTTATGCCGGCAAGCCGATTGATCGATCTCATTCGGCGGTGTTTCGTCTCGCCGAGCCTTTGACGATCGGCAAAGACGCGACGCTCTCGATTGTGCTGCGACATGATTCGCCCCATGTATCGCACAATATCGGTCGTTTTCGTTTGAGTGCCAGTGCGTCGCCGGATGCCAAGCTTGATGACAGCAATGCCGCACTCATCGCGAACCTGAAAACTCCGGCGGAGCAAAGAACTCAGGAGCAGCGAGATCAGCTTGTCGCCGCACAACGGGCTGGCGATGCGGCGTACGCAGAGTTAGTGAAGAATCGAGAACAGCTGCAGAAATCATTGAACGATCTCCGCGGCGGTTTCCCCAAAGTGATGGTGATGGAGGATATGCCTCAGCCTCGGAAGACTTGGGTGCTCACGCGAGGTCTCTACAGCAAACCGGCAGATGAAGTCACAGCAGACGTTCCGGAGAAGCTGCCTCGATTGCCAGCCGGTGAAACCATCAATCGCCTGGCACTGGCTCGCTGGATCGTGTCGAACGACAATCCGCTGACGGCACGAGTCACCGTCAATCGATTCTGGCAGCAGTTCTTTGGCATTGGTCTGGTCAAGACTCCGGAAGACTTCGGAGTGCAGGGAGAAATTCCTCTTCAGCAGGATCTGCTCGACTGGCTGGCTGCTGATTTTCGTGAACACCAGTGGGATGTGAAGCGGCTGATTCGCCAGATCGTCACCAGTCACACGTATCGACAATCCTCGCGGATTACGGCTCGGGACGCGGAAGGTGAAGCGGGCTCGAATGTATCCCATGGAATGTCGTACGAAGCCGATCCCGAGAACCGTTATCTGTCACGCGGGCCGCGTTTCCGGATGCCGTCATGGATGGTGCGAGATCAGGCTCTGGCCGCCAGCGGATTGATGGTTGCTGCTGTGGGCGGACCGCCGGTCAAAGGGTATCAACCTGCTGGAGTCTGGGAAGAAACCACCTTTGGCCGCAAACAGTATGCTCAGGATCACGGAGACGCATTGTATCGCCGCAGCCTCTACACATTCTGGCGACGTATTGTTGCGCCGACGATGTTCTTCGACAACGCGACGCGTCAGACCTGCACGGTGAAGTCGTTCCGTACCAACACGCCGCTTCAGGCGTTGCTGACTTTGAATGATGTCACGTTCGTGGAAGCCGCTCGGGCGTTGGCGGAGCGTGTTCTGACATCTGATAGTGATGAAGATCGCATCGATGCTGTGTTCCGTCGACTGTTGGCTCGTCATGCAACGAACGAAGAAAAGACGATCTTGCTGGCGGCCATTGATCGCTCACGCGGTGAATTTCGAGCTGATCCTGAAGCAGCCGGGAAGCTGCTGGCCATCGGGGAATCGAAACGCAACGAGCAACTGGACGCCATCGAACACGCGGCATGGACTAGCCTGACACTGGCCGTGATGAATCTCGACGAAACACTGACGAAGGAATAACAATGAATCCTCTGCATGAAAATTCTCTGCACGTCGGCCGTCGTGAATTCTTCGGACGTTCAGCAGCTGGTCTTGGTACCGCAGCATTAGCGTCGCTGCTGGCTCGCGATGGTCTGGCAGCGGAACGTTCTGGCGGGTTGCCGGAACTTCCGCATTTTACGCCCAAAGCCAAACGGGTGATCTATCTGTTTCAGAATGGCGGACCGACGCACGTCGATCTCTTCGACTACAAACCGAAGTTGATTGAGATGCACGGTCAGCCGCTGCCTCAGGAATACATCGGCGAAAAGCGTTTCAGCACAATGACGGGCAACACGGCGGGAAAGGTCATGTTGGCTCCCGTGGAACCGTTCCGTCAGCGTGGTCAGTCCGGAGCATGGGTCAGCGACTTTCTGCCATACACTGCGGGCATCGCTGATGACCTGTGCTTTATCAACAGCCTGCACACGGAACAGGTGAATCATGCGCCGGCGATTCAGTTTCTGCTGAGCGGTGGAGAGCAGCCCGGTCGACCAACGGCCGGAGCGTGGCTCAGTTATGGGCTCGGAAGCGACAATGACACGTTGCCGTCGTTTTGCGTCATGACGAGCGTCAGCAAGGGCACATCGTGCGGGCAGATCTTCTACGATTTCTACTGGGGCAGCGGATTTTTGCCGTCGCGATTTCAGGGCGTCAAATTTCGCGGCAGCAGCGATCCGGTTCTGTATCTGAACAATCCAGACGGCGTGAGCCCGTCGATGCGTCGCAAGTGGCTGGACGACATCGCGAAGCTGAACGAACTGAAGTTAGCCGACTATGGCGACCCGGAAATTGCGACTCGCATCGCGCAGTATGAAATGGCGTACAAGATGCAGTCGAGCGTTCCGGAACTCACCGACTTCAGTGACGAAACGGAGGCGACTCTGGCTTTGTACGGACCGCAGGTGAAGGAGCCAGGTACCTTCGCCTATAACTGCCTGATGGCTCGCCGTCTGGCCGAACGAGGCGTGGGTTTTGTGCAGTTGATGCATGCGGGTTGGGATCAACACGGCAGTATTACCACGGAATTGTATACTCAGTGCAAAGACACGGATCAGCCTTCCGCTGGACTGATCCAGGATCTGAAGCAACGCGGGCTGCTGGAGGATACTCTGGTGATTTGGGGTGGCGAGTTCGGGCGTACTCCGTTTCTGCAGGGCAACATCAACGATCGACCAAAATGGGGCCGCGATCATCATCCGTATGCGTTTTCGCTGTGGATGGCCGGCGGCGGCGTGAAGGCCGGAATGCAATACGGGGAAAGCGATGACCTGGGCATCAACGTTGCGAACAACGGAGTGCATGTTCATGATTTCCAGGCCACGCTGATGCATCTGATGGGCATCGATCACGAGCGTCTGACGTATCGTTTTCAGGGCCGAGACTTCCGCCTGACAGATGTTCACGGCCATGTTGTTGAGGCAGTGCTGGCTTAGCTAATGAGTACCCAGTGTGGTCCCTGTCGCCCCCTGGGACCCCAGCAGAAGAACACTTCGAACCGCTCATGAACGCTGATCGGTGTTCATGAGCGGTTTTTCTTTGCTTGCGACGTCGCTTTTGACTGAAGACATCATCCGTCATCTGATTGATAACAGGTGTTGCGGGGCCGATCTGAGAGTGAATGGCTTTTTGTGGGGAAACATCAATAAACGCGGCTCTGTTGGAAAGTATTGCCTTAGGCACGGCGCGTGCAATCTGCGAGACATGGCATCTGGTTTCTCGCTGTTTTGTGTCCATGACGGGGCAAAGCCATGTGGAATTTCATTCGATCAGCTCTCTTTGGAGATGGTGTTTCCTGCGGTGTTTCGGATACTCAGCGTCGTCGAAACGCGGCCTCGCCGGTTGTCGCCGAGATTCAGGTGCTGGAGAATCGCGAAGTGATGTCGGCCAGCACGATTCATAACTGGAACGACGTTCTGCTGGATGCGATTCGTGCTGAACGTCCGGCTCCTCCGATGGCATCACGAGCCATGGCGATTGTCAGTACGGCCGTCTTTGATGCCGTCAACTCGATCGATGGCCGCTATGAGTCGTATCTGACTTTTGCCAACGTCAGTCCTTTGGCATCGAAAGATGCGGCAGCCGCTGCGGCAGCTCATCGAACGCTGTCCGTTTTGTTTCCCTCGCAGCGCCCATTTTTCGACGCGGCCCTGAATCAGACTCTTTCCACGGTTCCGTGGGGTTCGTTGCGAGATGCTGCAATTGGTGCTGGTGTCTTTGTTGCAGATCGAATCCTGAACTCCCGAAGTACAGACGGCTGGAATCGGCCCGTCAGTTACACGCCCGGCGATGTTGTCGGCGATTGGAATCCAACCGCTCCTGATTTTGCCCCAGCCATTTTGCCACAGTGGTCATTGATGCGGCCATGGGCGATGAGTCGTCCGAATCAGTTTCTTCCTGCCGCACCTCCTTCGCTGCAGTCTTCCGCGTATGCTCGCGATCTGAATGAAGTGCAGGCGATTGGTTCGGCCAACAGTCGGGTTCGCACGTGGGACCAGACCAATATCGCGTACTTCTGGGCGGGTGCTGCGGGAACAGCCACGCCTCCGGGCCAATGGAACATGATTGCTCAGACCATCGCTGAAGGCGAAGGCCTGTCCATGGAAGAAAGCGCGAGGATGTATGCCGTATTGAATATCGCTTTGGCCGATGCCGCGATCACGTCATGGCATGCAAAATTCAATTACGACCTGTGGCGCCCGATTGGTGCGATTCAGAACGCAGACCTTGACGGAAATCGGTCCACTGTTCGAGACGCCTTCTGGACACCGCTGCTGAAGACACCCGCGTTTCCAACGTACACGTCCGGGCACAGTACCTTCAGCGCTGCGGGGGCGGCCGTGTTGACGGATGTCTTCGGCACTGATGCGATTGGGTTCGTCGCGAAATCGGAAGTGGCTGGCGTCCCCGATCGACTGTACACCAGCATTCGTGCGGCTGCGGCGGAAGCGGGTTTGAGTCGCATCTATGGCGGGATTCACTTTCAGTTTGACAATCAGGCTGGCTTGTCCAGCGGAGATGCTGTCGGACGCTTCGTGGCGGCAAACTGTCTGCCGATGCGAGCCGGTGTTCAGGTGGTGAATGGTGCTCTGCAGGTCTTCGGGACCAGTCGCAGCGATACGATTCGAATTGACGTCTGGGGATCGTCGTTGAACGTTATGATCAATGGACGTTCTTTCCTGACGACACCAGGAACATGGATCGCGTGCATCTGCATCGACGCTGGTCCGGGCAATGATGATGTCGCGATCAATTCGCGGATTAGTCTCTCTTCGACGATCGAAGGTGGCACTGGCAACGACCGACTCTCCGGAGGCAGCGGGCATGACAAACTGCTTGGTGACGCCGGTCACGACATTCTGTTCGGCAACTGGGGTAACGATTCGCTGTTTGGAGGACTTGGTGACGACACGCTTGATGGCGGAGCTGGCTTCAATTCGCTGAACGCTGGTTTCGGGTTCGATACATTGTACATCAGCCGCTTCTTTGATACTTACGACATGGGGCCCGGGCGAAAGCGAATCTTCTGGCGGTGAGAAGAGTCGAACAATCGCGGTTGCCTGAAGTTTCACGTGCGTCAGAAGAGAAGCAACGAACTCGGCAACTCACGACTCTCCGCCATCGGCTATTAGCTTGCCCAACGCTGTCACCTCGCGGGTTGTTCAATCAGCCAGTCGTCAGTCCGAAATGGCGATGCCGGCAACCCGGCTTCGTTAAACAGATTGCAGTCCGGATCGGCGGACCATGCATAGCGAACGGCAACGGGCCTCGAGACTTCGGAGCTTGAAATGACCACTGTTTTGCCCACAATGCGCGCTTGAGCGCGTTTCCATTGTTGATCGTCTCCCGCCACGACGAAGCCTTTCAACTCGCCGCCTTTGGCCACCAGGCCACCATCGGCATGAAGGAACGTCACGGTGATGGAGTCGCCATCGACTTTATGCCCGGCTGTCAATGGACCTGATGTTGCCGGAACGGCCTTCCCATAGACTTCACCCAGAGCCCATAGTGCTAGTCGACCACCGACGTCCTGTTTATTCTTTGGATGGATATCTTTTGTTTCTCCGATGTCGACCGTGATGGCCATGCCGGTCTTCGGAAGACCGAGCGTCTTTAGCATCGCCTCACGCACCAGCGACCAGCCTTCGCCTTCGCGGCCGAAGTTGGGAAGCTGAGCCCATGCAAACGGAAGTTCTTCTCCCCATCGCGAGCGCCAGTCATTGATC
>CANHVD010000401.1 GCA_947463775.1 Planctomycetaceae bacterium
GATAAACTCCGCCCCGCTCGAAACCTGTCAGCTCCGGCCGACAGCCGTTCGAGCCCCCTCAAGGTGCAAAAACGCACCCGTAGCTCAATTGGATAGAGCGTCGGTCTTCGGAACCGAAGGTTGTAGGTTCGAGCCCTACCGGGTGCACTCAAAAAGCCAGTGTTTTACCGCTCAAAACGGTGACACTGGCTTTTTTTGTTTCGGCTGTGTCGCCAGCAAATGTGCCCACTGGCTTTTCAGACTTTCTTGTGATCCATTAACCCGTGTAATGAAGATCATTGAGAACGTCACCCAGCCCGGCACAGGGTTCCCCCCGCAACACGAAACGTTCCGCGACGAAATCTGTATTTCTTAGCGTGAATGAACTGAGCCCACGATTGCTGGCGCTTCGTTCGGAATGAACACGGTTTGAGTAATTTCAAAGTCCCGTCAGCGGAGCGACGGGCGTAACGTACACCCGTCGCTCCGCCGACGGGCCGCATCCCATTGCCCGCGAGTAATGCAAATATTCCCCGGCACCTAAACCCGCCCGCACAGGATTTTTGCTGATGTAGTCGCGAAGGAACTGAAATTGTTCTTCGCTTCGAACCAGATGGTCAAACTGATCCGTCTGCCAGAACTGGCCGGACAACTCTCCCGTCGGCGGAGCGACGGGTGTACGGTACACCTGCCGCTGCGTCGGCAGGCGACTCCGCTGAATCCTCCGAATCTTCGTCGCGGTGAAATGTTTCCACGAAGTGCACTGTTCGAACATCGACTCCTGACTTCGGAACGCTGCGATCAGATGGACATGATTTGGCATAATGATCGCATCCGTCAGAACTATCCTGTCACCCTCGAAATGGAGCAGGCTGTCCAGAACGATTTTAGAGAACTCGGGTGTCTTCAGCAGGCATGATCCTGCCGCTTCATCCAGACGACAGTCCCATGCGAAGAACAACGACCACTGTATTCGACCTCGCCGATCGGGCGGCAGCTTTTTGAGAGCGAGCTTCCAATCGGAGTCTGGATCAATTCCAAGATCTCTCAACATGGCATCACGTTCCGACTGCCACTCAGAGATCACAGCCGCAGGCAATGAATCCGCCAGCCTCCAGGTGATGAATGTCAGCGTGGCCGTTTGAGTCCAATGAGGCAGATGTTTCCAGACAATCGTGAAATCTTCGTTCCGTTCGAAGAAACGCAAGTCGTCAATGGAAAAGGCATCGCCCATGCTTAATCGCTCGCAGTGGCCAGAAGAATCCCGTCGGCGGAGCGACGGGAATATACTTCTTCTTTTCGCACCGCCAAAGCAGCAGCACCAGCACTCAAATGAAAGCAGAATGTCTCTTTTTGCGATTCTTCTGAAACCTTCGTTCCGTCCGAAGAAACGTAAGTCGCCAATGCAGAAAGCATCGCCCATGCTTAATCGCTCGCCCCGGCGAAAAGAATCCCGTCGGCGGAGCGACGGGCGTACCGTACACCCTTCGCTCCGCCGACGGGAATATACTTCTTCTTTTCCCACCCCCAACGCAGCAGCACCGGCACTCGAATGAATGCAGAATGAGCACCAATCACATCGCTGCAACGCCAACAACCATCTCACCTCCGACTGCATTGTGAAAATCAGAGTCTGTGTTTTCAGCTGCAGCAGACTGATCATGTTGCTCGCCCGCAAACGGGCTTCACAGCCGTGATCGGGGGACTCTGTTTGGTGATACCCACCGGCGGCAATGCTCGGTCCTGAAGCCTCGCTTCGCTCGAGAGGCAGACCAAAACAGTGGGAAAAGCAGAATATCCCTTTTTTGATTCCTCCTTTTTTCGATTCCTTCCTGACCTCGCGAGATACCCTGCGAAAGCACCAGCAGCGGACGAAGCAATTGCTCACTGCAGTCGTGGAGTAAGGCCGACCGACAACACCGGTCGAAAAGCTCTGGAAAGGTCGCCTGCGGCAATGTAGAATCTTGCCATGATCAGAATCAGCGACGAACAGCGAGCCGCATTACAGCGGAATCCTGAGGGGGTTTCCTGCGAAGACACAGACTCAGCACGCACTTACTTCCTGGTGGAGGAATCTGTTCATCTTCGAGCCATGCAGGCTTTGAAGCATCAGCAGGACCTCGAAGCGATCCGTCGCGGCGTGGCACAGATGGATGCTGGTTCCGGGACTCCCGTGGCAGAGGTTCGACAGCAACTTGCGAGGGAACTTGGCTTTTCGGTCAAGGGCTCATGAACTATCGAGTTGTTATTCATGAGGTCGCCAAAGAGGACATCCGGCGTAACGCGAATTGGTGGGCCGCGAATCATTCCGCTTCGCAGGCGGAATCGTGGTTTCACAACGCATTCGACAGCATCGAATCACTGGCATTCATGCCGGAATCTCACCCTCTGGCTCCGGAAAACGATGAATTCACCGCAGAGTTGCGTGAGTTGCACTTCGGACTGGGATCACGCCCCGGGTATCGAGCCGTATTCTGCATTTCCGGCGATGTGGTACACGTTCTCACCATTCGACGAGCCGCTCAGGACCGCATATCTCCAACTGACATCGACCTGAATCTCTGAGCAAGAGTCCGTTCGATGGCCGCCCTCTTGACCGGACGCGGGGCCCATCCCAGCAGATCTACTTCAGAGGGAAGAAGTCTCAAATTGGCACTTCGAGAGCCGCAGCGAGTTTGGCGATGCTGACGATTGAGATGTTCCGTTCTCCCCGTTCAATGCTGCTGACGACAGAGTGGCTTAGCTGAACAGCGCAATGTTGCCGCGTCTGTTAAGGCCTCATGTGTTGCTTTGCCTGCGACTTCATCCGTGAAATCCGTGCTATCCGCGGTCAAAAACACAATCGCATTTTTACCACGCATAACGCCCACTTGAAGAAGCAGTTCGAGCATTCCTCGGTTCGCTCGCTCCCTTATGAATCAGACGAAGACTGCGACCGTTGAAGCGGCATCGGGCTCGGGGTTTCTTGGTCGCGGATCAATCAACTTTGATTTCAACCCGCGATTCGAACAGTTTGACATGACCGAAGGCGGCCCTGAGTTCGATCTGGTCAAAGCGGGAAACAACGTGACAGGCTCCATTTTCACTGGTAGACTGGGCGCGGAGGCAGCTTGGAGATCGGTTTGGGCTTCAATGGGGATCGCTCGGCAGGAGAGAAGGATTGGACAGAAATTGGGACAACGTCGATGCGGTGGAAACGCACGGTGACAAAGTCAGTGGTGCATGGGTCTTCCGAGGCACGCGTGTACCCGTTGCCGCGTTGTTTGAGAACCTGCGTGATGGAGCCACCATTGATCAATTTCTGGAATGGTTTCCCGGAGTCAGCCGCAGTGACGTGGAATCAGTCCTGAACCATGAAGTTTTGCTGCTTACGAAATCGGACGCGGCATGAAGATTCTGTTCGATCAGGGAACACCGGTTCCGCTGCGTCGCCAACTCCCCGAACATGACGTTGCCACGGCTTTTGAACAAGGCTGGTCTGCTCTATCAAACGGAAGTCTACTTGACACTGCCGAACAGGCGGGGTTTGAATTGCGGATGACGACAGACAGCAATTTGCAATACCAGCAGAATTTGACTGAACGCAGGATTGCGATCATTGTCCTGCGATCCGCTTCGTGGCCTCGCATTCAGAGATCGATCCCGGCAATTCAGGACGCAGTCAAACGAGCGTCAAACGGGACTTACCAAGAGATCGAGATTCCGTACGGAAACTGACTCTGAGGAACGTTTCGATCACTTGCGGTGCAATCGCTGTTGCTTCGATCGACCACGGAGCCCGCAACAAGAACGACGACATCATCGCCGAAGGGAAGAAACAGTTCGGGCCAGAGTCTGGTCGTTACGTTGTGAACCACGCAAAGATTGCGGGAATCACCAGGGAACATTCGACCTGACCCCTTTGTGCTCGCTCCCCTGGTACCGGAAGTTGATGAAGCCATTGGCCCGGGACCGCTTCAGCACTTTTCCGCGGGATGAATTCCCGCGCTGCCGAATTTCGGGTTCGTGAATGGCCGTCAGTGCGATGGTTGGTGCGGTAGAGACTTTGGTGAGCTGTTGCTGGAAACAACAAAGAGACCTGCCCCGTAGAATGTCCCCCATGGATATCACATCGCCGATTCCACAGTCGCCAATGTGCTGAAGGCCCGTGGCATCGAACCTGCTCCCGATCGTCAACAAACACCGGCATGGTCCACGTTCCTGAAGGCTCACTGGGATTCGATCTTTGCGACAGACTTCACGACGGTCGAAGTGCGGACAAGGAACGGACTGGTCACGTTCTATGTACTCGCAGTCATGCACCTGAAAACACGCCGAGTCCACATCGCGGGCATGACACCGAGTCCCAATGCCACATCGATCAGACAGGTCTGTCGTAGTCTGACTGACTGTGAAGATGGGTTCCTCAGGAATGCCAGCCACCTGATCGCGGATCGTGACAACAGCTTCATCCCCATGCGTCACTTTCTCAATCAGAACACCAAGACCGAAGTCATCCTGCTGCCGCCGAAAAGTCCCAACTTGAACGCGTACGTGGAGCGATGGTTTCGCAGTCTGAAGACCGAGTGACTCGACCGTATGATCTTCTTCGGACGCGAGTCACCGGAGAATGCAGTACGTGAACACGTCGACCATTACCATGCCGAACGGAACCATCAGGGACTCGGCAATGAGTTGATTGAGCCGAGCGAAGTTTCTGCTACCTGTGATGGCAGGATCGAATGCTGTGAGCGACTTGGTGGCATGCTCAAGTTCTACCATCGACGCGCTGCCTGACGATTCCTGTCATGAGTCTGACGTGGACCTTCTGCGATGAAGGTACGCACCGACCATGACCTGACGCCGATTTCGAGTGCCAATCGTTAAACTCGTCATCAACTTGTCAGACGAATCCGATGGCCAGTCCTCCTGCTAACACCTGTTTGTCAAAGAGCTTTGAGGTCGGTTCAGTTTGCGGACCCTACGAGCGTCGGTCAGTTTAGGCGGCCGATCTCGACTCGTACCGTGAAGGAACTGGCCTTCAACACCGGCGTCCCTGCGAACCGTGCGATCAAATACACGTTATCGGCGTTTGTATTCGGGGGGATCGTGTAACGAAGCAATGCCTCGCCAGAAGCGTCGGTCTGAATTGAACCGAGGTTTCGCTCCCCGTTGGGCAATCCCTGCCGAACATAAAAGTCGCAACGGTCGGAGAAGCGCACGGTCTGGTTGGCCAGCGGCCGCCCTGCGGCGTCAGTGAGTTTGACCGTGAAAGTCGTTACCAGGCCCCTGCGTCCGCCGGGCGTGCGTCCGATCATCACCATCCGTGTGTTCTGGACAACTGTGGCGTTCATGATGGTGCCGGTCACCGGCGTTGTCGTGCCGATCGTGTAGCCCGTCCCGGAGGCCAAGGTCAGGATCACAGTCTCGTTGGGCTCGATGGTCGTATCGGCCGTGGCATCGACAGTGACCGTGGCCGTGGCCGAGCCCGCCGCAAACGTGACCGTCTTCGTCGTCCCCGTCGCCGAAATCCCCGTGTAGTCGGTGCCGAGTGTGGCCGTGCCGCCAACTGTGAAGTTCACCGTGAATGCGCTCGTGGTCGGGCCGGTTCGCGTAAACGTGTACACGAGTTTTGTCGTGCCGTCCTCCGTGACGCTCGCCGGCGAAACCGCCAGCGTCACCGACGGAAGGTCGTCGTTTGTGATCGTGCCGGTCACCGGCGTCGTCGTGCCGATCGTGTAGCCCGTCCCGGAGGCCAAGGTCAGGATCACAGTCTCGTTGGGCTCGATGGTCGTATCGGCCGTGGCATCGACAGTGACCGTGGCCGTGGCCGAGCCCGCCGCAAACGTGACC
>CANHVD010000402.1 GCA_947463775.1 Planctomycetaceae bacterium
AACATCAACGACGATATTGCGGCGTTGGTTAAGAAAGGCCTGCCCGAGATAGTGCAACAATCTCTTGATGTAGTGCGCGTCACTGGCAACGCGGCCGTTCATCCGGGGCTGATTGATACTGATGACCCAGCCGTTGTTTCAAGTCTGTTCGACCTGACAAACATCATCGTTGAATACATGATCGCTATGCCAAAACGCGTCAGCGGCCTATACAGTGGACTCCCTACAGCAGCCATTGATGGAATCAACCGACGCGACGCGTAGAGCACCAACGCGATAACAAAACGCTGAACCCGAGTTGCCGAAGACGGGTTTTTGAAATGGAAGCTCTCTCGCGGCAACCGGGTTAGCGTAGTCGTTATCCGATTCGATGATGAACGAAACTCACGCCAAACATGATCGCCTGTGGAAAATGATCGACGACGCGCAAGCTGAGTCCGACCACGCCAAGGCTAATTCGATCCATTGCGATGCCGAACAACTTGCGCGACACTTACACGAGGCGGAACCTAACGACGCCGAGCATTGCTACGCAATTGCATTGACATATTATCACCGATGGGGTGAGGTGCTGCAGGTTCCAAGGACAGTCGATTCTCTTATTCTGAGCGTATTGAAAGGTTCTCAGAATGTCAGGAAAGCGAACGTCCGTACCCAAGCCAGACCGTCGTCGGCGTTTTACTCGTGAGTTCAAGGAGGAGGCGGTTCAGATGCTGCTGGACGGCCACACGGCGGAGTCGGTGGCCAGTCGTCTGGGCCTGAAAGGGACTCAGTGTCTGTATCGGTGGAAGAAGGAAGTGCTGACTCACAGTGGCCCGATTGCCGGATCTCTGGAGGGAAGAGTGCGGGAATTGGAAGCGGAACTGAGACGCGTTGAGCGTGAACGAGACATTCTAAAAAAAGCTTTGGCTATTTTCGGCCGCAGCGAATAGCGGATGTGTACGCCGCGGTGGAAAGTCTTTCGCGAGTACGGCTGTGGCCCATGGCTCAGATCTGTGAAACCCTGAACGTGACTCGGGGATCCTACTATCAGTGGCGAACGTCTGACGTCTCGAGTCGTGAAGCTGCTGAGCAGACTCTGCTTCCTGCGGTGCGTCAGATCTTTCGACACCACAAGCGGCGTTACGGAGCTCGTCGCATTGCGATTGAGATCCAGAAGCAGGGTCATCTCTGTAGTCCGCGAAGAGCTGCTAAACTCATGAAAAAACAGGGATTACGTGCGATTCAGCCAAAGTCCTTCAAGCCGAAGACAACCGACAGCCGTCATCGCAGAGGTTACAGTCCAAACCTGCTTTTGGAGTCATCGGAGCCAACGGACATCGACCAACTTTGGGTTGGTGACATTACCTACATTCCTATAAGCGGAGGTGCGTTCTGCTATCTGGCGACACTGATGGATCGCTGTTCCAGAAAGATCGTTGGCTGGAGTCTGGGAACGGACATGACTGACGCGCTGGTTGTCGCAGCTCTGCGAATGGCGATCAAAACGCGAGCACCTCGCGCCGATCTATTACACCACACCGACCGCGGTGGCCAGTACGTCAGCAAGGAGTACAAACAGATTCTTGAAAGAGCCGGAATACGGTCGAGCATGAGTCGCGCTGATAACTGCTACGACAACGCGTTTGCCGAATCCTGCTTCGGAACAATCAAGAACGAATTGCAAATGACCGAATACCAAAACAGCCACGAAGCCAAACATGAGCTCGCGGAGTTCATCCGCTACTACAACTTTGAACGCATCCACTCGAGCCTCAGTTACCTTACACCTCACCAGTTCGAAGTCCAACTCAGCTCAACAAAATAAGCGCAAGCACTGTCCTTGGAACCTGCAGCACCTCACACTCACCGGGATCTCAAAGTAGTTTACTGGATTTTCCATCTTCAAAGCATGATCGGGTTTCGAAAGTTGATCACATCCGTAAGGAGTCATGCAAACGAAAAGTACGACTAAGGCTCGTAGTATCATCATATATTCTACTGCACAGAACGCCCCGCATCACCGGATGCGGCAGGAACATTGTCAATGTGAAAACCCGTGGCTGCCGCATCCCGGTCCATGCGATTGTTACACAGCCGTTGAGGACGGATGAGCGGCTGCTTCAACTCGATCGAGTGTGGCGGCGGATGATCGTACGATCCATTGCACAGCAAAAACAGAGATCAACCAAAACAGAGCTCCACTCCCAATGACACTGAAGAACAGTAAGAAAAGGCCGATCGGAGTCAGAAACATTGCTGGTACAAGAACATTCGCCACAGTTAAAGACATAGAGAATATAGTGTACAGCGGAGCCAGGATCCGACGTTTTCTTATCGCAGTCAGGAGCGGGAAGTTTGGGTAGCAGACCAAAACGAAATAGAGAACCGCGACTGTCAGATTCAGAGCGACGAAAATGAGCCCAAGGCCGAAAGTTGCGGGACTTGAGAATAGCCACGTGAAAAAGTGCGGGGAATAAAACGACTCGCGGCCACCATCCAATGAAGTCTCTCGATGTGAAATCGGGCAGAAAAATGAAGCTGCGAACAACGCGAGGCCAAACAACGCAAGCAGCCGGCGTGCTGGCCAAAGATTGGGGTTTGGATCATCCATTGTTTGTTGTGTAACGACGGCGATCACCCGGCTGCGGCGATCGATTCTGTAAAGTGAAGTCGGCACCGCCGCCAACTCGGGGCGCATTACTTGGTTACCTGGCCGCCTTGTACGCGATGTTCTCTGTGAAATGGATATGGCAATACAACAAACAACGTCTGACACTTCACAATGATTGCCCAGCTATTGTTCCAAGGTGATTCGCACACAGTCTCTTATGAAAATTCAGGTGTCGAGTAGATTCAACGGAAATGCAACAAGGAAAGATAGATTGTAGGCAGATACAAGGAGCCAAAAATGCCCATTGCAACTCCCCAGACAGCGACGAGTCGCGGCCGATAGAACAGGCCAAGACAGCTGATGATCAAGCCAGGTAATGAAACGAATGCAACGCAACTTGCGACAGTAGAAAACAATGATCCGAACGGACCGATTGCAAACAGTGAAACGACGCCTGTGAGAGACGCAAAGAATCCTATGCGAGCGATGGGATTACTCGGCGTAGCGATCGGCAATTCACTTTGCGTAGTTGGTGATAAGTAGGGACTGGACATCGAGCATGATAGACAGGGAGGGCTTGGGTTGCATCCACGATGCGTCAAAGACGAGTGGTTCAGTTTATCTGATAAGTAACGCCCCGAATCACGGGGCGGCGGGAGTTGACATTGACTTCAAAACCAATTGGCCACCGCCGCTCCCGTGGAAGCGATGGTCTTGCTCCATCCCGCGCGGGACGACGCACTACTTCTGGCTGGGATTCTTTACTCGCCGCCATGTTTCGTTGAACACGCCATTGGGATCAATCTGACGCAGAATGTCACCGTCGATCTCGAGCTTGACACTCCCATTTTTCCCGATGAATGACTCAGTCAGTTCTCCCGCAAAGTCAGTTGTTGTTTTTAGGTCAGCTCCGTTGAACTCATATGTACCTCCATGAAGAAAGAAGATTTTCCCCGCTTCATCTGGCTGGATGACGCACCAATGTGTTCCGTTAAACATCTTCAATCGAGTACCAATGCCTGAAGGCGAACCCGGGTTCTCGGCTTTCTCCAATTCCCAGGTTCCAATCAGTTTGGCGCTTGGGTCTTGTTCTGCAACCTTCGATTTCTCATCGGCAGAAGTCCGCGCCTCGAACACGTTAGACAATGTAAAAAGTGAGAGGACCAATGCAATTCCAAGAAGGCAGTGGTGACTTTTTCGAACCATGTTGAGATTCCTTCGTGTTGATTACGCGTTTATGATTTACTTTGAGTCTAAACGACTGCACTTAGTGGTTCTATTTGAACCGACATGAGCCAGATCACACCAAAGATCAACGGGCCGGCGGAACAAACGGTTGCGAGGCAGGAAAAGCTTGAGCCGCTGGCTCCGCCGCATCGCCTTGCCGGCTAACTACTCCATAGTAATCATACTTCAGCGTGGGATCGAGAATATACCTGACACATGGTATCAGAACTTTCTGCGCAACCAGCAAAGATCCGTATGCGTTCAGATGATCATTATCTGAATAAGCAACAATGCCACTGGGAGCGAAATTACTTTTATTGCTTTCTCTTTCGTAAAAAGGCACCGACAAATCAACAACGTACAAATTCGGCTGCTTAATGGAGACTAACTCCGATATCATTCTACCGTGCCAGTACTTCCATTTATCAGTAACAGGCAGAAGATTATCATCCCTGCAATTCAAATAATTTGATGTAATTGCAGCCGGAAGAGGCAATTCGCAATTAATCTCAGGCACTTGCAGGCAAAGAATCACATTAGGCACAATTCTGCAAAATCCTTTGATCTGACCACAAAGACGATTCAACTTATCATCATCTAATTCACCAGACCATTTACCAGCAACGATTATAATATCAGGTGGCTCAGCCCCTATTATCTGCATCCGATTGATATTCAGAATCTCAGCAAATGGACGCGACTCAACATTATCTGTAGTCATGCCAACGCCACTTGACGCGAGGGATTTTAATGTCCAGCCTTCATTTCCTGATGTCTCCAAAAATGCAGAAATCAAAGTACGCGCATGCGATGACCCTGAAAATGAAATTTCAGTCGCTGCTGGCCCCCCATCCATAACGACAAGCGATTCTTTCTTAACCAAAATGGCCTTAGTCGCCTCAAAATCCGACCCCACATCACCATTGCCAGCAAGGTCGATTGTTCTGGCCACAGATGATCGCCAGAACCATGAGCTATGGACTTTCATCGTCAAAATGCATGAACCGAAGGCGATTACGCCAAGAAAACACATCGCACCCCATCTCGGTTTCTTAGAGGGCATTCTAAACCGACATTCAACAACATAATACGACACAACACCAATAAGAAGAATCACACTGAGCTCTAACACAACTGCGACCACGCGGAGATCGGCCTTAAGATACTTAAACACCACAATCACCGGCCAATGCCACAAATACAATGAATATGAGATGCTTCCAATATAAATCATCCCCTTCGCCAGAATGTTTGACTTCCAGAACGCCTCGCCGCCGGCTGAATCCTGAAATTCCGCCATCAGCAGAAATATCCCGGTCCCCAAGCATGCCAGCATTTCACAAATGTATAAACCAGAATACATTTTGTCGGCAAGCAAACATACAATCACAATCAATGCCAGACCGACTACGGTTAACTGCCTTGAAATGTAGTAAGAAACTCCCTTGAGATACGCTTCATTAACCACACTTCCCACAACACAACCAAATAGCAGCTCCCAAATTCGAAATGGCAGAAGATAGAAACCTGATCTTTCGTGAAACTGATTCACAATCAATCCAGCCAACATTGACCCAAGCACTAAAAAAATTATCGCGCGAAACCTGACTGACTTATGAATTGCAACCATACCCAACGACATCAATACATAAAACTGCGCCTCCAGAGATAGAGACCAGGTATGCAGCAGCGGAAGAAACGATGACCCCGTGTCCCAATAGCCACCCGTTTTCATCCATAAGAAGATATTAGAACCAGAAAACACTGCCGCAACACCATGCATTCCCGTTAGCGACTTGTTCGCCCCCGGAATTAGTACAATCGAAACAACCTGCACTCCAATTACAGTGACAAACAACGCAGGGAGCAGCCTGTGTGCCCGCCTGGTCATGAATTGGATAATAGAGAAAGTGTTTTTCTTGATATCAGAATCTATTATTCTGTATATCAAGTATCCGGAGATTACAAAAAATATGTCAACGCCAAGATA
>CANHVD010000403.1 GCA_947463775.1 Planctomycetaceae bacterium
ATCACGGTCGATGAATCCTTGAGCCCGGCTACTGACCAGATCGCACGCTGATTCTGTTTCAACTGAACGACTTCAGTTTGCTCCGGACTTTGCATCAACACAAAGCCTTCCAGCACTGTCATTTCTACCTGCAGATCAGAATCAATCTGTAGAAAAGTGCCTGCTGTCTCGCTAGCCGTGTCATCGGTGGTCGGCAATGAATCCTGCAAGACTGGCATGACGGGCGTCACCTCCAAAGCGACACGAGTTTCCGCAGAGCCCAGAGTCAGGCGAGTCGTCGTCTGGCCAACTCCGAGATTAAACTCCGGGCGAATCTCGTCATTCCATGCGACAGCCGGATTGGCCGACAGCTTTAATCGCCCGGACAAAAGATCTAACCCGCCTGATGCACCGCGCTGCATTCGCACGAGGCAGGGGCCAAGCAATTCCGCAACATAGCCCTTGGCTGCGGTCGTCACGACCAATGGAAATCGCTCAGTAACACCGAACCAGCCTGGTCCGATGATCGGAGCGCAATTCACATTGTTCGGAGCATTCTCCACTGCATCTCCACCGGGAATTCTAATAAACGACTGCCATCGCCCCATCGGTTCTTCTCGCACTAACAGGCTGCGACTGTCAACCTGCAGGTAGTAGGAAACAGGAACTTCGGGCTCGGTCTCGATCGGCACCTCAATTGGATTCGAATTCGCAGGAGGCGTACTCGTCGATGTTGACGACGCATCGGCTGGCGTCGTTTCAGCCATCGGTTTTTCTGTCGACGGAGGATTGGCTGAGCCCGCAGGATTGTCGGTGGTCGCCACAACCGCGTTGGGCTTTTTCGAGCCGACATCTTCCGAGTTCACAGCGCCGTTCACCTGGGCAGAATCGTTTACCGCAGGCTGATTGTCGTTCTTTGCGATGTCCACATTGCCAGCTTTATCATCCGCCGCCGCAACCTGATCGGGCTTCGCAGGCTCATTCGCATCTGCAGCATCTGCGATTTTTCCATCTGCCGCTTTTGCATCCGCAGCAGCGACCTCTTGCTGAGCCACTGGTTGAGACTTCTTCGGTCCAAACAATGTTGAATCGGAGATTAGAACGGCCAGCCAGATTAATCCCAATACCCCCGCTACAATGACTGGAATTCGTTTGGACGAAGTCTTCTGCACCGTCAACGGTTTCCATGCACTCGCGGGGCCAGGCGCCGCAGTGCCAGGTGAGGATTCCGCGTTCAAGGCACGCACGAGCGAAGTTTTCCCGGACGGATCAAGGCCGTAGAGCCGATCGCGAAGACGAGGATCCACGGTGACGGGATCTCGCAATAATCCCAGGATTTCATGAGTCGCTGCGACTTCGGCCAGCATCGCATCTGATGCCAGAATCTCGCGTTCAATACGAGCGACCAGGTCCGGAGTTAGCTGGTCATCCAGATACTCCGCGATCAGATTCGGCTCAATCATCGGCTGCGCTTTGCCGGGATCGGCCAGTCGCCGCCGACGCTTCACATCTCGGATGCGTTCCACAAGATCGGTGGTAAACGGACTGTTCGCGATCTTCTGCCCAATCTCCCGCGCATTGGCAGGCGGCAATCGGTCGTCCAGATACGCCAGCAGAGTTCTTAAAGTCAGTCGCATCGTCACACCTTTTCCAGTTTACCGTGCGGAGAATCGTACGGGGATTCCGTCGTTGATTGATCCGTCGTTGATTGAATAGTGCTGATCCGGGACATGTTTCGTTCAGATATTCTCAGAATTCTTTCCGTGGCAATGAATTCGGCTGCCCGCAACATTTAGAAAACGGGCTCCTCCGACCCTGATTCTTGCCATACAAAGGCAGAAATCACTGATCACCGGGGAGATGTTCTCGAAACAAACTCCGCTGTGTTATTTTTATTCCCGCCCAAACACCGCTGGCAGGAATCGAGAAAAACCGGCAAGATGCGGCTCGAGAAAACGAAGGAGCCCGCAAGGAGCTAGCGCGGACTTGCTCCGAAACTTCGGTCGCTGAATCATCAGCACACTTTGCCAATCGAAAAATCAGTGAAACTGACGGAGTCCTGTGGGGAACCATGCCTGATTCACAAATAACGTCTGTCAATACGACAGCTCAAACATGTCGTCCAATTCGCTTCCGTCAGGCATTACTGCTTGCGACAGCAGTCGCCGTTGTGAACGTGTCGGCGATCTGTCTCCTGAATAAGTTAGTCTCTGCCGACGAGAAGTCCGCGTCCGCAGAATCAAAAAAGAAAGACTCGAAAGCCGCGAAGGACAAAAAGAAGCCGGAACAAGAGTACGTGCGGATTCGCAAGACAGAAAAAGGTCTCGCCCTCGCTCTGGAAACATCCATCATCACGTTTTCCGACGCGGAGAAATATCCGAATGCCACCGTCGACTTGATCGGCGCGATTCACCTCGGTGAGCCCGAATACTATTCACAACTGAATGAGGTCTTTAAAAAGTACGACGTTCTGCTTTACGAAGCCGTTATGCCCGAAGAAGCTGTGGAGCAAGGCCTGCGTCCGGGCGGCGGCACCGGGTCACGTCGAAAAGATCTGACTGATGAGCAGGAATGGACGGACGCCAAAGTCGGACTGACGGCAATCTCTGTGCTGCAGCTAGGGATGAAAGATGCTCTGGGGATGGAGTTTCAGTTGACCGGTGTAGACTACACGGCAGACAACTTCGTTCATGCGGACATGACGGCCGAAGAATTTGAATCATCCATGTCGCGCCGCGGCGAAACTTTCTCGGGGATGTTTCTGAAAGAAATGGGCAAGTCGATGTCGGCTCAGCAGGAACAGAATCCGATCGCGATGAATCTGGATCTGATGCTGTCAGCTCTGTCGTCTGATCGAGCCTACCGCATTCGCCGCATCGCCGCAGTGCAACTGGCCAAAGGCGCGGAGGGTGATGCTTTTGCGGGATTCGACGGGACCTCCACAATCATTACTGAACGCAACAAGACTTGTCTCGATGTGATGAATCGAGAACTCAAGAATGGCCACAAGAAAGTCGGAATCTTCTACGGAGCTGGCCACTTTGCCGACATGGAAGAACGCATGGTCAAAGAGTACGGCTTTAAACGAAAGTCCGAAGAATGGCTGGTCGCGTGGCACCTGCGAGACCCAAAGAAATACACTGAAAAGGACGCTGGCAAGTGAGTAGTCCCATGTTTGCCGCCCTGACGATCTCTTCGATTGATGCCGCAATTGTTGTCGCCTATTTAGTGGCGGTGACGCTGATGGGGATCTGGATCGGCCGCGACAATAAAGACGTGTCCGACTATCTTCTTGGAGATCGCAGTCTGCCGTGGTGGGCGGTTTTGGGGTCAATCGTTGCCACGGAAACCAGCACAGCGACTTTTCTCAGCGTGCCCGGGATCGCGTTCGCAAAGGACGGCAACTTCAGTTTCCTGCAACTCGCGTTTGGGTATGTGATCGGGCGAATTCTCGTTTCGATCTGGTTGCTGCCTTTGTATTTCAAAGGCCAACTCTTTACCGCGTACGAAGTACTTCACAAACGCTTCGGCGGACTGACTCAGAAGACCGCCTCTTTGATCTTTCTCGTCACCAGAAATCTGGGTGACAGCCTTCGCCTGTTTCTAACGGCCATCGTTGTCAAACAAGTGACCGGCCTGTCGCTGACGGCAAGCATCATTATCGTTGGTGCGTCGACTGTGGCTTATACGTTTGTGGGAGGCATGAAGGCGGTTGTGTGGAGTGACTGCCTTCAATTCGTGATCTATGTCGGTGGCGGCATCGCATCTCTATTTTTGATCATTCATATGTTGCCCGGCGGATGGACACAGTTCACAGAGTTCGCAGCGTCGCAGCAGAAGTTTCGATTGATGGATTATTCTCTGGATCCATCGAAAGCCTACACGATTTGGGCCGGCATTATCGGCGGTGCAATGCTGACCATGGGGACTCATGGCACTGACCAGATGATGGTGCAACGGTATCTGTGCATCGGTTCTCAAAAAGGTGCGTCGAAAGCTTTGATATCAAGCGGCTTTGTTGTGCTGGCTCAGTTCGCCTTGTTCCTGATGGTCGGGGTGGCTCTGGCGGCGTTCTACGATTTTCGCGGGACCGCTTCGGAACTGAAGAAGAACGAAGAGTTCATTACCTTCATCGTCAATGAGATGCCGCCAGGAATGGTAGGCTTTACGATTGCGGCTGTGTTCTCGGCCGCAATGTCGACACTCAGCAGCTCCTTGAATTCTTCGGCCGGGGCCGTCGTCAGCGACTTCCTGCATAACGCCGGAACTCCCGAGCATCAGATTCGGATGACTCGCTGGATGACTTTGTTCTTCGGCATCCTCCAGATCGTGCTCGCCATTATCTTTGTTTCTATCAGCCTTGATCGGCTTATCGTTGATCAGGTGCTGGCGGTTGCGGGATTCTCCAGCGGTATCTTGGTGGGGGTCTTTACGCTTGGCGTGACAACTCGTCGCGTCGGCCAGATCAGCGCGATGTGTGGTATGATGGCGGGCACAGTGGTCCTGTGTTACGTGAAGTTCTTTACGGCGATTGCCTGGCCGTGGTACACGCTGATTGGTGCTGTCATCACAATCGTCTGCGGCCTGCTGGTGTCGTTGATGCTCGACAAGCCCACGACGGATGCTCAAACTGAAGCGACTTGAGCCCGGGCATACCGATCAGTTTGTTACTCTTGGTTGCGCCTGGCATTTGTAGTCTTCGTTTCCCATCTGACCAGGAATCACTGACCGTGCCTAACCGCTATTTGTTTCACCGCGCCGCGCTATTATTGGCTGTTTGTTTCCATTGGGTAAGCAGTCCTGCGGCACACAGCGATGAGCCGATTCGACATTCGTTCTTTATCGCCGGTCCCACGTTCACCGGGATTATTGATGAAGACGACAAGGAAATCTGGAACGCAGGCCGTCCGGCGGCTCGAGATGGCTTTGTGCTGGCCAATGGTAACGTGCTGATCGCCTGGGGCGATGAAGTTCGTGAGCTGACTCGGGAAAACAAAACCGTGTTTCATTACGTTAAATCCGCCGAGAATAGCGAGATTGGCACTGTCGAACGTCTCGACAACGGTCACACGCTGATTACAGAACTGGGCGGGAAACCAAGACTGCTCGAGGTCGCCTCTGACGGGAAAATTGCCGTCGAAGTTCCACTGCAGCCGGAGACCGACAACGCGCACATGCAGACGCGTATGGCACGTAAAATTGCCAATGGGAACTATCTCGTTCCACACTTGTTAGCATTTAAAGTGAAGGAGTATTCACCGGACGGGCAGATTGTGAAGGAGTTTCCCACTGACGCTCCAGAACTCGGCGGACGCGCTGCGGAGAACTGGCCGTTCACTGCGATTCGTCTTGAGAACGGCCATACGGTGATCAACTTGACTCACGGCAACAAGACGATTGAAGTGGACGCCGATGGCAAGGTTGTCTGGATGATCGGCAACTCAGACTTTCCGGACGTTAAGCCGTTTGCAGATCCCTGCGGTGGTCAACGTTTGCCGAATGGAAACACAGTAATCGCCAGTTACGCGTCACAGCAGGCGATCAAGGTTTTCGAAGTCAATCCGGAGAAAAAGATCGTCTGGAAATACACTGGTCCGCATCGAGCACACGAGATTCAGATTCTGACCACGAATGGCAAACCGATCGCAGGCAAACCGTTGAAGTAAGCTGATCCAAAGCGGCGAGCACTCTTTTCCATCAGCGAAAAGAAGAAGGCCCGGCAAATGCTAAAAGCAATTGCCGGGCCTTGCGAAAAGAGGAATCAAGTCGACAGCGTCAACGGTTCACAACGTCTCTTTGTCGACCACATTCTGC
>CANHVD010000404.1 GCA_947463775.1 Planctomycetaceae bacterium
CGCGATGGCCTGTGATTTTTCGGTCATCATGAATCCGGGCCCCACAGAACAAATCGAAGCCGCCGGAAAAGCACTCGAAGCCATCCACGCCAGTGAAGCCTGGATGAGCATTTATCGCGAAAACAGCGAATTCTCACGGCTAAACCGGTATGCGGCTGACGGCCCCCAAACCCTCAGGGGCGACCTGTTTGAGCTGATTCAAACCGCTCAGAAAATCCATCTGACCACGGACGGTGCGTTTGATATGGCCACAGGTGCGTTGACACGACTCTGGAGGGCCTGTCGCCAGGAACAAAGAATTCCCGCACAAATAGAGATCGAGACCGCTCTTGCGATCTCCGGAATGCAACATCTGACACTGAATCCCCGGGAGAACAGCGTCGCCTTTCGCACACCCGGGCTTCTACTGGATCCTGGCGCAATCGGAAAAGGCTACGCGCTCGACGATGCCGCCCTTCAATTGCAGCAGATTGAGCATGCTCCCCAGTCTTTCCTCCTTCACGGAGGTCACAGCAGCCTCAAAGCATTCGGGCCTCACAACGGGCATCCCGGGTGGCCGATTGGAATCGGGAATCCACTGTTCACTGAACAGCGACTCGGAACACTGCTGCTTTGTGACAAGGCCATGGCCACCAGCGGTTCAAATATCCAGTTTTACAGACACGAAGGCCGTCGTTACGGCCACATTCTCGATCCTCGGACTGGCTGGCCGGTGGACGGAATGCTATCCGTGACCGTTCTGGCCCCCTCCGCAGCCGTCGCAGACGCTCTATCGACCGCGTTTTTCGTCATGGGCGTCGAAAAAGCCTGCCTGTGTTGTAAGAATTGGCCAGAAGTTGGTGCTATCCTGATCCCTTTTCCGGACAGGGGCCGGAAAGTCTCCCCAACGGTGATCGGAATTCCGGACGAGCAAATCGTCTGGGATGAGGATCAGGTCGTGCTTCCGGACGGTTCTTTCGTTCCAAAGCAGGACAGCCCTGATAAACCGCGCTAAAATTGTTCATTACGAATCGTTTTAGTCGGCTGCCTCAAAAAAATTTATGCAGGTCAATCCTGCGGCAATTCATCTGACAAACTCCCGCCGAACCCACTCTCCCGGAGCTCGTTTCCTGTGACTGATATTCGTCGATATTCATTCGCCGCTGTAGTCCTGCTTGTCGTGCTGCGACTCGGACTGGGCTGGCAGTTGCTGTACGAGGGACTTTGGAAGATTGACACCCTCGGCACTTCCTATCCGTGGTCCTCGGATGGCTATCTGAAGAGCGCACAAGGTCCCATGCGAAACGTGTTTCGCGCGATGACTGGTGACCCGGACGACAAAAGCTGGTTGGATGAAGAGTTGGTGGCTCAGCGATGGGATCAGTGGAAGTCTCGCTTCGCCGCTCACTACGGTCTTGATGAACGACAGATTGGACGCCTGAATGCTTTGATCGATGGACCGTCCGCCTTTGCATCTCCTCTCGAATCACTTCCTGCAGGTATTGATTTCAAAGCCGCAAAGCTGGACGGCACCGTGAGCTTCGATGCCAAAGCCAAACAACTGCGAGTCGACGGCAAGAAGCATCTGTTGGCAACGGAGAAAGCGACTTTGGAAGAACAAGTCGCCGATAAAGAAGGTCCGGAGTACGACAACTATCGCAAGGCTCTGAACGATGTGTTCGCTCGCGCGAGCAAACTGTCTTACAAGGAGCGTACTCGTGCCCATCTGATGGGGAACCCGGATAACTCCGGAAACATCGATGGCCGCATCAGCCAGCTCAAACTCTATTCGGAAATGGTCAAGCGTTACGAAGACAAGTTGTCTGCGGCCCACATCGCCTTCGAAATGGATCATTTGAATCGCGTCTGGTCGGATGCTCGAGCAAAAGGGCGAGAGCTGGCCGGACCGATCATGGCGATGGATGTGGAACTAAAGGAAGACGCAATGGATATCCTGTCGGTGGATCAGTTGAAACGAGGACCACTACCGACGCCGTGGACTCCGATCAAGATTGTTGACACGTTGACGATCGCCGGACTGGCGGGCCTGGGCCTCCTGCTGATTATTGGACTTTTCACCCGCTTCGCTGCATTCTCAGCCGCCTTCATGGTCTTCGGTTTTTATATGGCCATGCCGCCGCTGCCGGGAGTCCCCGACGCGCCGGGTCCGGAACATAGCTTCATCGTCAACAAGAACCTGATCGAAGTCCTGGCTCTGCTGGCTCTGGCCTGCGTTCCCAGTGGGCAATGGTTTGGAATGGACAACCTGCTGGGCCGGGTCTTTTCCGGAAAAAGCAAATCTGCGGCGAAGTAGAACGATCAACGGAATTCATAAACATCAAAGACAAAATATAAAAATATTGGAGATCAATCATGGAACTTACACCAGAACAGACACAGATCGGGAAGGACAACTTCAACGAAGCTGTCGGGTTTACTCGACGAGATGTCCTGAAGACAGCCGCCGCCGGCAGCATCGGCCTCGGCGCTTTGTACTTTGACTATCAAAAGTTGAACGGCACGCCAGTCAAGGCGGCATTCATCGGCTGTGGCGACGAAGCCAACGTGTTGATTACCGAACATCCTCCTGAGTACATGGAGATCGTGGCGGTCGCGGATCCACGACCTGCCAACATCGAACGAACATTCAAGGGCAGCCACCCTGAAGCACGCATCGGGCTGAACAAGAAACTGGGACAGGCCAAAGCCTCAGAGATCAAAGTCTACAAAGATCATCTGGAACTGCTCGAAGCTCGCAAAAAGGGCGAAGTCGAGTTTGAGATGGTCGTCATTGCAGTGCCACTCAGCCAGCATGCTCCGATCTCAATCGCCTGCCTTGACGCAGGTCTGCATGTGCTGACGGAAAAGCTGATGGCACACAATATTACTGAGTGCAAGCAGATGATTCGCAAGGCCGAAGAAAAGGGCCTTCTGCTGGCCGTCGGGCATCAGCGTCATTACAGCGTGCTGTACGACAACGCTAACGATCTGATCAAGAAGGGCTTGCTGGGCGACATCAAGTTCATTCGTGCTCAGTGGCATCGCAATAACAGCTTCCCGGGTCGTGATAGCTGGCGAAAATGGGACCGTGATGCCGATGCGAAGAAAGACAAAGAGACGCTGCTGGAGATGGAAAAATCCGGTCGTCTCAAGGAGCTTGGTTACGAAAGTGCCAAACAACTGATCGACTGGCGTTTGTACAATTCCACAGGCGGCGGTCTGATGGCAGAACTTGGCAGCCACCAGATGGACGCGTCCAGCATCTTCCTGGGCAAGAAGCATCCGCTGGCAGTCCAGGGTTACGGCGGAAAGAACTTCTATGGTGTCAAAGGCGTCGGCCCGGAAGAGAACTGGGTGGACGACCGCGACATCGACGACCACATCTATGTGACGCTCGAGTTCCCTGGCAAGCACTATGAAGAAGACAAGAACGACGTTGCGATCGTGACGTATTCATCGATCAACACGAATCGTCAGGAGCCTTACGGCGAAACTGTCTTCGGCAGCCGCGGTACTCTGATCATGAAGACCGAAATGGAAGCTCTGCTGTACAAGGAAGAAAGTCCTTCCAGCGGTGGTGGCCTCGAACAACGCCTCTGGGTGATCGACAATTCCAAAGGCGGCGGCCCAGCACTCGACAGCTACAACACAGCCGCTCCTTCTGCAGCCGGTGCGATGGCGAAGGGCACGATGGGCGATAAGGTCAGCCGTGGCTATCGTGAAGAAATGGAACACTTCTGCTACTGCATCCGCAATGGCAAGGGCTGGCAGGAACTGCGTTGCAATGGTCGAGTCGCCATGGCTGACGCGATTATGGCGCTGACAGCGAACCTGGCCATGAAGCACAAGAAACGAATTGTGTTCAAGGAAGAGTGGTTCGATGCGTCGAACGATGCTGTTCCTGAAACCGACGAACAGATTCCATCCTGATCTTTCGAAAAGTTGGCTATTGGTTCCTGAGGACTTCTCAGGCCCTGACTATTCAACACTGACTCAACGGCGGGATCTCCCCACAGATCCCGCCGGGAACCCAGACCATGGCCCGCTGGCCCGACAATCCTCGTTCCAACTTTATCGCTCTCGGGCTGATCTTTGTGCTGTTCCCGCTGCTGGCCTGGGCGTGTGTGTGGTTTATGAAGCGGTAGGCCCATTCCGGCGAGCGTCCGCGTGTTAAGCCTCCGTGCCAGCGTGCTGTGCTCAGAGGGTTAACACCCTGACGCTCGCCGGCGCATTTTGAACTCGTGATGCTCTGAAAGATCTGATTGTGTCTAACGCTGATCCTGCCGCAAAACCTGCGGTATCGTCCGTCAATAAATCCACGCTGATGATCGTCTTCCTGACGGTCTTTATCGATCTGCTGGGCTTTGGCATTGTTCTTCCGCTGCTGCCAAGATACGCCGCGTGGTTTAATGCCAGCAAGATGCAACTCGGATTGCTGATGGCCTCGTTTTCCGCCATGCAGTTTCTGTTCGCTCCGATGTGGGGCGGCTTGTCAGATAGAGTCGGACGTCGACCAATTCTGATGCTGGGACTTTGTGGTTCTGCGTTCTCGTACGGACTCTTCGGTTTTGTTTCGTCACAAGGCCGTGATTTCGCATGGCTCGGACTTGGTGCTTTGCCCTGGCTGTTTATCACACGCATCGGTGCCGGGATTGCCGGAGCTACGATCTCCACAGCTCAGGCCGTCATCGCTGACTGCACGGGAGCCGAAAACCGTGGCAAGGGCATGGCTCTGATCGGAGCTGCTTTCGGTATCGGCTTTACCTTCGGACCTCTGATCGGTGCGGCCTGCGTGTCCGAAGACGCTGCTGTGGCGCTGAGTGATTCGCAACTGGCGATGGTTAAGTCATGGAAGGATGATGACTCGACGACGCTGAGTTCAGAAGAATTCATTGGGTTACTGAATAATGCGGATTCATCATCGAAAGCGACAAAGCCAATCGAGGGTGCCAATAAAGAAGCTATCAATCTGCTTTTGCCCGCTCCGCTGGCTCGCAATGAACTCAAGCGACAGTTGCTGACACCTCCTTCCGGGCTTCCCGGCTACGTTGCATGCACACTGTCGGCGTTCGCACTTCTGCTTGCGGCAATGAAACTTCAGGAATCTCGACGGCCATCTGAGCAGTCTCAGCGATCAACTCATCGAGCGTTCCGGCCGAGTGAAGTTCTGCGGCACCTGACAACGCCAGGCATGTCAACAATCCTGTTCGCCGTCTTTATCACGACATTCGGCTTCGCGCAGTTTGAGAGTACTCTGTCGTTGCTGACGCGGGAGTTTGGTTACGGCAGTCGCTGGAACTTTCTGTTGTATGCCTACGTCGGATTGGTGCTCACAATCGGACAAGGCATGCTGGTGCGCCGCATGCTGCCTCGCCTCGGCGAACGTCGCATGGCCCTGATCGGCGTCACGCTGATGACGACAGGCTTTGTGCTGATCGGACTGACAGGCCTGAGAATTCTTCCTCCGCCGTCACTCTGGTTTATTCTGCCGATCGTGGTGATTGGATTCTCAGCAGTGACGCCATCACTGCAGTCACTTCTGTCGCAAGCAGCTTCCAGTGATGAACAGGGCTCTGTGCTTGGAACAGGCCAGAGCTTGTCATCACTCGCTCGAATCCTGGGACCATTCCTGGGCATTCAACTACTGGGCCTGTCGACCTCAATGCCCTACTTCCTCGGCGCCTGCCTGATCCTCAGCGGCGGAGCTTTGATTACTCGGCTGCCGGGCAAAAAGCTCAAGACGGAAGTTGCCGCGAATTGAGTTGAACGTACATCGCGCCATTTGCCACCGGGTTCACCCCGGTGGTCTA
>CANHVD010000405.1 GCA_947463775.1 Planctomycetaceae bacterium
GACTGTTCCTGCTTCAACTGCATGGTTTTTCCGTCCCGTGCATACAGAGAGGCTCCATCTTCTTTGCTGCCACCCGCTTCGTTGCTGCAATAGGCCCAGCGATCCGACGGATGCATCACAATGTGTCGAGGATTTTGGATCGCATTGGCCGTGACGAACGGTGGATCAAGAGGCGTCAGGATTCCGGTCTCCTGATCAAACCCAAACTGATCGATTCGATTGGCTCCAGTATGCGACACATACACAGATCGGTTCTTCGAATCGATCGCAACCCCGTGAGCATTCGCGGCAGTCAGCAATGAACACACAGGCTTCTCCGAAAGACGGCCTTCAGCATCCACACGATGAACAGTCACTTTATTGCTGACGTAGTAGGCTGTCAGCAGAAACCGTCCGGTTCGATCGGGTACAAGAAACGCCGGATCCTTCCCGCCTTCAACCACATTGAGGAGATTCAGCTTTCCTGTCGAAGCATCAATGCGAAACGCGGCCAGTTGCCCGGAACTTCGATAGGACACGAATAAAACGCGACCATCCTTCGAAGACGTCAGGTACGCGGGCTCAGCACTGCATTCCGTAACCTCAGTTCGCCGCAGCTCCCCGGAATCGACCGTACGCTGAAACGTAACAATCTTCCGCTCCTGCAACAGACTCACGAAGACGAACGATTCTTCCTGAGCAGCCCCGGGATTCATCAGAAGCAAAGATGCAACAATCTGCAGCATCCAGACGATTCGCGACATCAAACTCTCCCGCAACCTGGCAAACTCTTGCTTGGACTGCTGCAGCTTTCCGATCCACAGCCCGCTGTGGATCAGCTTTTCCTGCACTGCTCGATTCGTAAAAGACTCACGATAATAGTTTGGCAGCAGGCTGCCTGCACCGAAAGCGGCAGCAGGCTGCCGCAGTCCAGAAAACTCTTGCGCAAGAAAAAAGGTTTAAGCCATCAAGAGACAGCTCAAACCTTTTGATGAATTAAAAACTGACCGACCGACTATCGGTAATCAATCTCGATGTCACCATCTCGTTCGATTTCAACTTCCACACCGCGATAACGACGGAAGTGACCGTGGCGACGATAGTAACCGGGAACCGCGTAAGCCGCTGGAGCGACGACAGCCGGTGCTCCGTAGTAAGCAGCAAATGGTGACGGTGCAACTGCAACCGTTGGCACCATCGGTGCATAGTACGACGTTGAGTAACCGACAGTGCTGACCGGATACGAATGAACAGAAACAACCGACATTGACGGAACCACATAAGCCGGCTGATAGCTAACAACCGGTGCCGCATAAACCACTGGCGGAGCGGCGAAAGCATAACCCGGAAAGTAGTAGTGATCACCGGCCTGAGCAGCAGCAGACACCGCGGCCACTGCGATGAAACAGCTCATGAAATGACGCAACATTGTGAAAGCCTCCCTCTGATCCCTTGATCGAAACCCAATGCTGACGACACCGTCAGCAATTCCTTTCGCCCCGATTGACTCAAATCTGAAACAATGGGGTATTGTGGGCAAGTTTAACGGGCCAATGGGACAGCAAAAAGTCTGCCGGATTCCAGTTTCCTTAAATTCCCAACCACCCTGAAACGCGTCACCTTACGGTTTCGCGTGCCAGTATCGGCAGCAGAACAGCACCCTTTACTTCTGATAAATCGGCAGATAATGGTATTTCACGGACAGGCTCAAAACGGCCATCGACGTGGAATAGACAGCTCCGTGGTTTTTCTCTTCGCCGTTGGCTGCGGTCCACGAACCATCACCCGCCTGTTTCGGCAGCAGCATTTCCTGGACAAGTTTCTGAGCAGTCTCCGAGTGATTCCCGCCGCGCTGATACATCCCCTGAGCATAGTAGTACGTTCCATAAAAGCAGAATCGTTCCTCCCATTTCGGTGGATGCTCCAACAACCAATCAGCTGCTCCGGCGACCAGCGGCGATTCATATTCACCACAAACCTGCATCGCCAATAATCCCGCAGCCGTCATCGTAAATGTGGGACTGTTCTGATTGGGCTCATAAGTAAACCCACTGGCCTTCTTGTCGGGCAAGCCATTTTCGTCAAGCGGCGAGGCGTATGATCGCTTCAAGTATTCGACCGCGTCTTCAATCGCCCCGGCAGGAACCTGCAGTCCATCATTCTTCGCGGATCGGAGAGCCATCAACTGCCACACGGTCGCGGAAAGATCTGAGTCCGCTGATTGCGGCTCATAGCGCCAGCCACCGCGATAGTGAGTTGGCTTCTTCTGCTTCTGCGACGCCAGAATCACATCAATTGCTTTCTGACATCGATCATGAATCAATTGATCCTGTTCGATCGTTGTCCCCATCCCCAGCATTTCGGTCAACATCAAAGTAATGATGCCGTGTCCGTACATGCGAGATCCATCTTTGGCCCCAAAGTATCCCTTCGGGTCGACTCGATCTTCCTTCAGCACAAACGCCAGAGCCTTTTGCATCGCCTGACCTTCCGGTGAAACATCCGAAGGCTGGATCCCAACGCTGGCCATGGCCATGATCGACAGCGAGGTCATCGTCGTATCGATTCCCTTATCGAGAATCGCACCATCTTCACGCTGCTTGCTGATGAGATACGCAATCGCTCGGTCCAGAGCCAGATCGGTTTCGTCTTTCTGGAAGACTGACGAGGCCTGCGGAGAATCGGCAGCTGGCTTCACCGCTTCCTGCGCGGAGACGGATTTGCTCAGCAACAGCAGCACGACCATCGTCAACAGGAGGAAAGAGAACCGCATTTTTGCTCGCATTCGATTACCAGTCAGAAACCAGCACATAAGTCCAAAAGAAATAACCATCCCACTGTTACTTCTTCTTCGCACGTTCCGCCAGGACCCTGAAGTAGGTCTCAACGCTCTTGCGATACTCCTCAGAAACAACTTCAGATTTGCCTTTTGTCAGATCCTCTGCCGACTGGTTGCGAAGTTTGCCCCAGTTCTTGCCATCATTGCGATTAACCGGCGTCACTTCAAAATCTGCAACGCGCGGCTCCGTCGATGCCGAATCGGAAGACTGAGTTCCCCCCAATCCCAGAGCTGCCATCGTCTCCTGCTGATTTCGAAGTCTCGCGGCCGCCTGAGCAGCCTGTTGTGCTCGCGCGGCCTGAGCCAATGTGTCCAATTGCGCTGCATTTCTCTGAGCAGCCAACGCGGCTTGAGCAGCATCAGCATTCGTCTGAGCTGCCACAGCCGCTTCCGCCTGCAATCTGTCCAGCTCATCCAGCGTCCGCGCCAACTGTTCCCCACGAGCCATCTGCTCTGGTGTCAACTCCGCAGCCGCAGCCAACTCATTCCCCTTACTCTCATTATTCCCATCAGCCGGGTTCCCCGCCGCAGCAGCCTGCGCTGGCTCCCCTGATTCCTGAGCAGCAGCTTCTGCCGCAGCCGCTGCGGCCAACAAAGGATCGACCACAGCCGAAAGATTATCTGACTGCTGATTAATCGCAGACTCTGCTTTGGCAACATCCTGCTGAGCTTTCAGTGCCTGCCCGTTGGGCTGCGGCTGACTATTCTGCGGATTTGCGATGACATTGGCTTCAGCTTGTTCTGCCTCAGTTGCTGCCGCCTTCAATTGCTGCTCTGCCATATTCGATTCATTGCGAGCCACCTGCTGAATACTGTCAGCCACTTTCTGCAGCGGCTCTGCCACAGTCGGATTATTCAAGCGACGTTCATGTCGGGCTGCTCGGGACACATCTTCTGAAGCACTCGCCACATCCTCGGTGATCTCGCCCTGCTGTGTTTCAGCCTGCGCGAGTGAACTCTTTGGAGGTGCGAGTTCATTGCCGAAGTTCGCATCTGCAACAGCCTGCTCAGCTTTCTTGTTTAGCTGCTCTGCAGATTTCATCGCCTCATCGGCATACTGATCCGCCAATTGAGTCGCCGGGTTCTGAGCATCCAGGGCCGGCAACGGTTTGTTCTTCACTTCTTCAGATCGCTGATTAGCTTGCTGATTTTTCTCCTGAGCTTCCTGCAGAACAGCTTTGGCCGCAGCCACTTTCTTCTGTTCTGCTGTCTGACGAACCTGTTCCTGCGCAAGGGCGTTCTTCAGGCCGGCGTTATCGGGTTTCTCGTTGAGTTTGATCTGAGCCTGCTGAACTCTGGCGTCGACCGCCGCCAAATTTTTCTCGGCAGCCTGAACTCCCTGCTCCGATCGTTTCTGGACATCATCTGCTCGCTTGGCAACGTCCGCAGCAGCCTTCTTTTGTTGCTCATGGAACTGCTGACGACGCTTTTCTGAATCCACCTTCTGAGCTTCCCGGGCTTTATCGTCGGCATGAATCTTTTCATCCTTGCCAGCCAGAGTTTTTTCCTTGGCCTGCTTCAGTGATTCTGTTGCCTGAGCCAGTGTCGCTTTCGTCTCCTGAGCAGTCTGGGCAAGTTCCGACAGCAATAATTCTTCTCTGGCAGAATTCGCTTTCGCGACAGCTTCATTCAACTTCTGTTGCGTCTCTGCAAGCTTTTGCTGGGCTTCTGGCGTCTTGCCCTGTGCCGCCGACTGACTGGCCTGCGCAATCAAAGCTCCGGAAAGCTGCGACGCATCCGATGCCATTTCGCGAAGATCCTGCACTAAGTCTCGCTTCCTGGCCTGAAACTCCTGATCAGCCTGCTCATTCGCCCGTTGAAGCAACTTGTCATCCTCCGCTGCGTACTCAAGGGCGTTCCGTGCATCTTCCAAAGCCGTCTGCGAAATTTCCGATAGAGCTTTCTGCATCGCGGGGTTCTTCTGCAACTCCGCCTCGAGTTCAGAGATCAGTGTCGCCGTTTCCTTCTCGGCCATTTCAACCAGTTCTTCGCTGGTGTCGTATTGCTTATCGAGCAACTCGACAATCCCCAGCTCCTTCTCAGCTTCTCTCAGTTCCGCTCGCGTATCGGCAACGTTCAAGCCTTTGTCGAGCTGATCGAAGTGCTCGGCGACCAATTCCAATGCCTTCGCGGCTTTCTCCTGCTGTTCCGCCGCCTGAGCCAGTTCTTTCGCCTGCTGTTCCGGGGCTGCTTGCTCCTGAGCTTTCTCCATGGCGTCATTCATTTTGGTCGCCGGATCCTGGATCATGGCAATGCTGTCATCTGCATCTCTCGCTCGTTCGCGCTGAGATTCTTCCAGCATATCCTGAGCATTCGCATCTTCGACCAGTGCTTCAGTCAAATCCGCAATCTGTTGATTGATAGATCCCTGACGTTGCTCAAGCTCTTCTAACTGCTGAGCAGTCTCCGGTTTCTCCGGCGAAGTATTCTGCTGCTCGACGACGTCGGCTGTTTCTGTCGTAGCTTCCTCAAGTTCTCGAATCTGCTCGGCCGTCTGAGCTGCCATTTGTGGAATCGTCGGTGAATAACGACGGATAACATTGCGAGCATCTTCCATCACCGGTTCAAGAGTCTTAATCACGGCAGCAACCTGATCACGGATTTGCACCAGCTCATGCCCCGCACTGATCAAAGTGTCTCGCTTCCAGCGTCGTTCGACAATCTTACGAGCAGCATCGCGAGCTTCTGCCGTCCAGCGTGTCTGATCAAATGCGCCGACGATCTCATTCTTCACTCCGGCTTCTCGCAGCCTCTGACTTGTCAGTTCGAACCCTCGCTGCACAAGATCCCAGACACGAGGATGCTCGATGCGAGCCTGTAGGTCCTGTGAGCCCCAGCGTTCTCGATTGGTCAATTCATCCAGAGCATCACGCACAATCGTGAGTTCATGTCCGGCCTCCAGAATCCGATAAGCCGGTGCAACCTCCAAAAGCTGTGTTGCCAACGCCGATTCCTGAGGCAA
>CANHVD010000406.1 GCA_947463775.1 Planctomycetaceae bacterium
CGAGTCACACCGATGCCGTAGCAGCCCATGATGATCGGGTGAGACACTTCCTTGTCATCCACGAACCTTGCATCCATCGACACGCTGTACTTGGTACCCAGCTTGAAGACGTGCCCGACTTCGATGCCATGAACCATGCTGAGCGTCCCCGCGCACTTGGGGCACGGGTCACCGGACTCGGCATTTCGCAGGTCGAAGGTTTCTGTCAGGTCGAAGTGCGTTCCTGGAATCACTCCCGTCAGGTGCGCGTCCTTGGAATTCGCACCGATGATCGCCGACGTAATCAACGCGACATCGTGATCGACGATATACGAGCACTGAATGCCAACAGGTCCTGCAAAGCCGACTGGTGCTCCAGTGACTTTCAGGATTGTGGCTTCATCAGCGAGCTCCACGGTCTTTGCTCCGGTGGCACGGCGAATCTTGCCTTCATTGGCCGTATGATCGCCTCGCAACAGAATCGCAACCGGCTTGCCATCAGCCACGTAGATCAACGTCTTGATGAACGAAGTCGCATCTGACTTCAGCATCTTGCTGGCCTGATCAATACTACCCGCGTTCGGAGTATCAACTTTCACAGGAGCAGCCGCGCCTTCGACTTTTGCCGGCAGCTTCGACTTGCGACCAGTCTCTGCACGTTCCTGATTGGCGGCGTAACCGCAGTCAGGGCAGTGAATAACGAAGTCCTCGCCGTTGCTGGCGGGAACCATGAATTCATGGGACGCATCGCCTCCGATCGGACCGCTTTCTGCTTCAACAGGCAGATACTTCAGGCCGCAGCGTTCGAAGATCTTGCAGTAGGCTGCGTACATGGCATCGTAAGCCACGTTGAGCTGTTCAAGTGACGAGCCGAAGCTGTAGGCATCCTTCATCAGGAATTCGCTGGTTCGCAGAACGCCGAAACGAGGTCGCTCTTCGTTGCGAAACTTGGTCTGAATCTGGTACAGCGTGATCGGCAGTTGGCGATAGCTGCCGATGTGTTTAGCCATCAGGTCTGTGATGACTTCTTCATGAGTAGGGCCGAGTGCGAAATGCAGCTTGCGGTCACCTCGCTTGGCTTCGAAGTTGAACAGCACATTGCCGAAGGCTTCACGTCGTCCGGTGCGTTCAAAGATTTCCATCGGCTGCAGAGCAGGCATGAAGAGCTCAATCGCGCCGGCTTTGTCCATTTCCTGACGGACGATTTCTGACACCTTGCGAACCGAACGGTATCCCAGCGGCAGATAGGTGTACGATCCGGCCATCAACTGGCGAATCAGCCCGGCTCGCAGCATCAACTGATGGCTTGGCACTTCGGCTTCGGCAGGAACTTCTTTCATCGTCGGGATAAACGTTTGTGACCAGCGCATCGGGGGACCTTGAGCAGATAAAAGACGTTAAGGAGCAATAATCGGCCGGATTCTAGCAAAGTCCGCCAAACGGCAAACATCGTTTCGAATTCTCCTGACATAGACAGAAAATCTGACTCGCACCTGTCAGAATTGGACTCAGCCTGTGTTCTTGGGCCGGAGGAGAGACGGTGGACGAGATTCCGGAGACGCGTGACAGCCTGCTGATTCGAGTCGCCGACGCGCGCGATCAGGCGGCGTGGGAGCAGTTTGCCCGGATTTATCGGCCGGTGGTGTATAACGTGGCTCGAATGCGAGGGTTACAGGATGCGGACGCTCAGGATGTCGCTCAGCAGGTTCTTGTTTCTGTCGCGAAAGCATTGCCGAACTGGGAACGGCGAAACGAGTCGACTCGCTTTCGGCACTGGCTTTGTCGCCTGGCTCGCAATGCAACCATCAACATGCTGACTCGACAACCGAAAGATCGGGCCGCTGGAGGAAACGTAAATCTGGTCGACATTCCGGAACGCTCTGTTGACGTTGATCTGGACTCACAGCTTGACCGCGAATACCGGCGACAATTGTTCCGCCAAGCCGCCGAACAAGTGCGTAGCCGAGCTGACTCAATCACGTGGCAGGCCTTTGCCATGACGATGATCGACGGTCTTTCCATCATAGAAACGGCAGAACGGCTGCAACGAACTGAGGCCGTGGTCTATGCCGCACGCAGCCGCATCATGAGACGACTGAAAGACGCCGCACAAGCATTGGAGGATGAACCCGATGAACGCTCATCCTGAAATCTGCAGCCCCGCGGCGATCGAGAGCTATCTGGAAGACCAGCTCGATCCGGAGCAGGAGTCAAGACTGATCCAGCACTTGGCAACGTGTGCGGCTTGTCGACAACGACTGCAACTCGCGGCTGCGGAGCCATCGGCATGGAGCGAGGCCGAAGAATTCCTCCGTGATCTACCTTGTGACGTAGTGTCGTTTGGCTCTTCAGCAGATAGTCTTCACGACGAACGCGAACCAGGGAACAATCGCAAAGCATCGGCCTCGGCGGAAGTTGCTCAGGTTCTGGCCATGCTGAACGCCACAGACGATCCTGCGATGCTGGGACGAATCGGAGGATATGAAGTTTCCGGCGTGGTCGGATCTGGTGGCATGGGAATTGTGCTCAAAGCGTTCGATCGGCCACTTGATCGCACGGTTGCCATAAAAGTTCTGGCACCTCGACTGGCATCCAGCGGGGCCGCTCGACGCCGGTTCGCTCGCGAAGCCAAAGCAGCAGCGACTGTGCTGCATCCAAACGTGATCGTCATTCACGGAGTCTCCAACGACGGTGCGTTACCGTTTCTGGTGATGCCTTATCTGCGAGGCGAATCGTTACAAAGACGGCTCGATCGACAAGGTCCGCTGCCGGCGGAGGAGATCGTCCGGATTGCTCAGCAAGTGGCCTCGGGACTCGCGGCGGCTCATGGACAGGGCTTGGTGCATCGCGATATCAAGCCCGCGAACATTCTTCTGGAAGATGGCGTCGAGCGAGTCACTCTGACGGACTTCGGGCTGGCTCGCGCTGTTGATGATGCCAGCATGACTCGCAGCGGAATCATCGCCGGAACGCCACAATACATGTCCCCCGAGCAGGCTCGCGGCGACAACGTGGATGCTCGCAGCGACCTGTTTAGCCTCGGCAGTGTGATGTACGCCATGTGTACCGGCCGACCTCCGTTTAGAGCAGAATCTAGCTATGGCATTCTGCGTCGCATTACAGACACAGAACCGAGACCGATTCGCGAAGTAAATACGAACATTCCGGAATGGCTGGATCTCATCATCCAGAGGTTATTGGCCAAATCTCTGAATGATCGAATCCAGACGGCGGAACACATCGCCAATTTGCTTCGGAAATGCCTCGCTCATCTTCAGCAGCCGACAGTCATGGAGTTGCCAGAAGAATGTCGTGTGCCGGTGCGTCGCCGAACACATTGGCAAACATCTTCTGGACTGTTTCGCGCATTGGCAATGCTCATGGTGAGTTGTCTGGTAATTGGTGGAGCCTATTCCATAAGTCAATCACTGTCTGAAGATTCAGACCCGGCAACGACCCATGGCTCATCATCACCCAGTTCGATAACAACCAACGAAGAAGATCCATTGCCGCTAGAAGAGTGGGATTCGATTCAGGCGGACATCGACACGTTTGAAAACGATCTGATTCCGTCCGAAGCTGACACGTTGCAACTCTGGCCTTCGCCATCTCAGTCAGAGCCCCCTGATCCATGACACGGAGAGCGTTATCGCACTCTCGCCACGGAAGCAGCAAATGCAGGGACTCCATATGGTCCACGGATGAACGCAGATGAACACAGATAGCGGCAAACACGGCCCCAAAATGCAATCACTTCTAAAATCTCATCTGTGTTCATCCGTGTTCATCTGTGGACACTCCCTGACTCCAGTTTTTTGAATCTACCGATCGTTTTCATCCAAAGCACAACTCGGGATACCGCAGATGCCTGATAGCTCAAAATCAATTATCGCGACAATAACTCTCTGCCTGTTGATTGTATGCTCGGCCGTGATATCACAAGACACGCCCGAAGTCCCCAATGCGTCCTCAATCAGCAACGCGAAGCCTACGCTTGCCGAACTCATGGCGAGATTCGCGGAGATAGAAGCTGGTTACTTGCCGTTTCACATTGAGTATCGGGATACCGGCGATGTGGTTGAAGGACCTTACAATGCTGGTCTGCAGGCTCAATCAAAACAGAGTTTCCAGTACCTGACTCAGCGAGGACATCAAAGCCAGAACGTCTGGATGTGCGAGTCGACGAATGAGAACGAGGGCGTTTCACGGACAGAGCGACTGCTGTGGCAAGACTCCAAACTCCATCGGAGAGAAACAGCGCCCACGCTATTTATGATTGACTCCGACGAATCTATTGAAAACTTGGTTCGACCGCTTGAAGGCATTTTCCCACTTCTATTCGGGACGAAGTCACCAATTCGTGTTTCGGAACATTTCGCTGCGGCACCATCTGAGTTCACGTGGGAGTGGCGTGAGGAACTCGCTCGGGTCATGTGTCACTATCGCCCGAAAAAAGATAAACATATCGCGGTGGAGCTTTGGCTTGATCCTGATTATGGATGGCATCCGGTCTTCATGCGAAGATATGAGATTCATACCGGCGAGCGATTTCCCGACGAGTGGAAAGCACTGCAGTTCCTTCGACTAGCCGATCAGGTGCGTATTTCGCTCGGCGATTTCAAGGGCCCCGTCAGAGGCGGCAAGGTGTCGACAGATGAGTTTTCTCCGCCGTTCATTCGCTCACGATTCGAGATTCTGAAATCGGCCTATCAGAATCGAGTTGCTGCAGCCGCATTTTCACCAGACACACCAATTGGCGGCAGCCCGATTGCGGAACTTGAACCCGTCGGCGGAGAACAGGTTGAAGTGAAAAGCTCTAGCATTGCTGAACTCTCACTGCCTGCATTAACACCGGAGGAGATACTCGAGCTTACCGCGGTCACAAATCAACAGTCTGCCACAGGAATGCGACCTGCAGCCGCAGTGAACACAACATCGACGTTACCCGTCGAAGAGATCCAAGCCAAGGCAGCAATCCTCGAAGCGGAGCGCGCAAAACTGGGAGCGAATTTCCCAAACGATCACATCGTAATACGCAGGCTCGATGATCAACTCACCGCGTTTCGTAATCTGCTCTCGGGAGACACCAAGGACGTCATCTCTGTTCTAAATCTCCGACATGCAGAAGCAGGAAAGACATCGCGACGACTTCAAGTGCTGTTTCCTGAAATAGCAACTTTGATTGTCGCTGATGAGCAAACCAATTCGCTCCTGCTCCGTTGTAATGCAGCACGACGTCGAATGATTAAAGACATCGCAATTAGCATGGATGAAAGCGCATCCACATCAGCGGCTTTGCAGGAAATCAAAAGTTACACACTTAAACGTATATCTGCCGTAGAGGCTCAGCGAATCATTGTGGAACTATTTGAAGATGATGGAACAACGATCTCCGCGAATCAGCAAGGTAACGTCCTGCTTGCCCGCGGCATACCGACACGATTGGCTGAAATTGAAGCCATCCTGCTTCGCCTCGAAGATCAATCGATTGACGTGGCCACTCACGAGAACCCTATACCCAAAGCGACCATTAGCGGGACGTTTCCGTCACTGGCGGAACCGAAGCCTATATCCAAGGAACCGGCCGTTTCTATCGCAGAGCATCGTCGTCGTATGATCGACCTCGAAAAGCCTGTCGCGCAGCTTGCAGAGAAAGTGCGAGCTGTTGAAACCTCGCTCGGCAAAGATCATCCGGATGCGGTCAAGCAGCGAGCCGAACTTCGAGTCCTCGTCCAAAAGACTTTCGCCGAGCGGCAGGAAATCCAGCGGTCCGAACTTGCGGAGTTCACTCGCCGGCTTCA
>CANHVD010000407.1 GCA_947463775.1 Planctomycetaceae bacterium
ATTGTCGCTGCCGCAAGGTATTGAGGCCTTGAGAACATCGACGCGGCACGTGGCTCGTCGTGATTCTCAAGAAAGCGACAACAGCGTTGCTGAAACTGCAGATCAGCCATGAGATGATCTCGCACCGCTCCACCGTCGAATGACAACATGCGGTCATAGAGCCGCTTGTCATAAGTGAAATCAAAGCCTTGCTGCTGCAACTCCCATTCAAGATCCCAGTAAACCTCAGCCATGAAGACAAAGTCCGCATGCTGACGTCGCACGGACTGAATAGCTTCCGGCCAGAAGCAGACTTCGGTCGGTTCTATTCCATCTGCAGGAACAGATTTGTTTCCCCAGGTTTTGGCGATGATGACTGGCAGCAGGAGCATCGCCATATCGCAACGCACACCATCACATTGCTCCGCGATGTTATGCAGGACTTGCCGCTGGATGTCATGAAGTTCTTTACAGTGGTAGTTGAGTTGCAGAGTGTCGACCCATCCGCCGTAATAAGGATCTCTGCCGTGCGCCAGTACTCGCGGTCCGTGCTTCGTCACGACCTGAACATAGTTTTGCGGCTCAGCTTCGAGATCGGATTCACTACCGTTTACGTAGTACTCAGGATGTTCCAGGACCCAGGGATGATCCGGAGCCGTATGATTCGGAACGAAATCGGTCATGAGTCGAATGCCGCGTTGAGCAAGCCGTTTCCGAAGATGTGCCAATGCGGCCCGGCCACCAAAATCCGGATGCACCTCATAAGCGCAAACGGCAAATGGAGACCCGCAAATATCCGACTGTTCCAAATCAGGAAGGTCCTTCAGGCACTCTTCGCGCCAGACCGGATTGGTTCTTGAGATCTCTCGTGCTGCTGCCCCTGTAGTCCAGACCCCAAGTGACCAAAACCAGTTGAAGCCATTTGTTTCCAGAAAATCGAGAAGCTCATCGGGGACGTCCTTCAGAGTCGCAGGCCGTCCAAGATGACCAGCAATCTCCTGAAGATAAACACGGGTATTCAACTGAAACAGAATTGGATAACTGGAGGACGACATTGAAAACTCCTGAGGCCGCTTCCGCCTCACTAACGTGACAAATGCGAGATTGCACCTGCTGTTGGTCTCCCAAGTGTAGCGTCGCTTGTAGACGGGAAGTTTATAGATCAATCTCATTAATTCTCAGATTACAACAGACTACACGTCAACTTCGACGTGTGACTATGGACGAGCTTGGCAGGCAAGAATAACGCCATTGGCTTTCTCTGTCTCGCTAAGGGCGTCTTCACAGTCCATCTGCACGGTGCCTTCGAGGAGTCTCGTTTTGCATTGACCGCAGATGCCGGAGCGGCATTCATACGGGATTTCGATCGAGGCAGATTCGGCGGTTTCCAGAATCGTGGTATCGGCGTCAACCTGAGTTGAGCTGCCGGAACGCGAAAAGCGGATGGTTGCAGTGCCGCCCTTTGCAGGAGGCATCGTAATTGTCGGTGGCGTGACGCGTGATATCGTCGGGGCGGAAACATTCGCGGATGCAGTTTCACCGTCACCATTTGATACTGAAGATTTTTTGCCGGCGAAGGCGGGGATATCAGAAAAGCGTTTACCCTCGAAAAACGGCCGAGTAGCCGCGCTGGAGTTCCAGCGGTTGATCGAGAGTGCTTTGACTGAGAAGCAAAGATTGGTCGTACGATCGTTTCTTTCGGGCTATTCAACCGATGGGATCGCAGAGCAAACCGAAACCAACCGCAACGCGGTCTACAAATTACTACACGATGCACGAGTGAAATTGAAAACAGGTTTTGCCGAAGCTGGTTTCTCGGCCGACGATGTCACTATGGCACTGGCCTAAGGAAAACTCATATGAAACTCGATGCAAAACAAATTGCTGAACTTATTCAACTCACAGCAACAGCTCGCAGCGAAGATACCATTGGCTGCAACGGCTGCTTCGAACTCATGGACCAGTTCGCTCAAGCCGAACTCGAAGGCCGCGACGTGCCGGAAGCACTGGAAGTCGTCCGGGTTCATCTTGAGCAATGCAAATGCTGTCGCGACGAATACGACGCACTGCTGACAGCGTTGCGGGAGATTGAAGCTTAGGGCCCCTGTTTTCTTGTAGGTCATTTACAGCCTTGGTGCCGGTGGACCCATTGCGGGAGCATGGCTATGGTGGGGCGTCCGCTGTCATTGATACTTCATCGTTTCGGCACGAACTTCGGCCCCGCAGTTTTAGTCCAGGCACGCAGTTGATCCGGGGTCAGATGCTGTAGCATAACATCAAGCAATTCCTGTTTCGTGGTGGCATCCAGCATATCATCTGGTCTGAAAGACCCGGATCTTCGCAGGGATGATCCCGAATCTGTCGCGCGAGCATTTGAGGACGCAACGCTTTGTGAAATCGAACCGATGTTGGAGCTAAGAAACTGAAACAGTTCTCCCTGGATTGATGAGATCTGCGATTCTGTCAGCTCAAGATCACCGGAAATGAGCGACTCCAACATCGCTGACGGTCCCTGAAGTTGCAGGCCGATTTGACGGAGTCGCGTGCGTTGCATTGAGGTCAGGATCTTATCAATCTCGGTCTTTCGAGCCTGAGCCCGTTCGACTCGATCGAATTCCATCGATGAAGTCGAAAGCAGCGGCCCCAGATTGGCTAGCTGATCCTGTTGAATTTCACTTAAACGCAGGTCGGCCAGCACGGCAGGATCGTTCAGCAACATCAATTCGCGATCATCACGCAGCAGCGAAAGCCCGTCGCGAATCTGTTCGACTTTGCTGCGAGTTACCTGAAGCTCAGTTCGCACTTTGGAATCAATGTCCGAATCATCAATCAATGCCTGATAATAGACGAGGGCCGACGATAACAGCCTTAGCCGCAGTGTTTCTTCCATCGGCGTTCTGGAGAACTCATTTTCTGCCAGACTGATCATTTCATCAGCCGCGGCCTGGGCCGTTGCAAGACGTCTTTCCGCCTGGGTGGCACGCCGTTCTTCGCGATCCAGCGATTGCTGAGTTAATGACTTCTGATGGGCCACGATGGCGGTGGTTGTCGCGAGGGAAATCATCGCTACAGCCATCGCGAACAGCAGCGACACCACTGCCGTCGGATGACGACGCATCCACTTGCGAGTCTGATCAAGAATGGTCGGGCGACGAGCTGTGATTGGCATTTGACTGAGGTAACGTCGCAGATCATCAGCAAAGTGCTGAGCCGTTTCGTAGCGTTCGGCAGGAGAATGTCGCAATGCCTTGAGCGTGATGATTTCAAGTTCTTCCGGAATCGAACGCTCCAATTGACGAAGCGGTCGAGGGTCGTCGTTCAGTACCTGACGCAGTAGAGTCTGTCGGTCCGCGCCATCGTGAACGGGCTGGTGAGTCAGCAATTCATACAAGGTGGCTCCAAGTGCATAGACGTCGCTGCGGTGATCGACCACGCCTTTCGCACCGGAGGCCTGTTCGGGACTCATGTACCGCATCGTCCCCAGCATGTCGCCGGTTTGAGTAACATGTTCGCCAGTTGTCACATGCGCCAGACCGAAGTCCGTGATCCAGATTTTCCCATGCACATCAAGCAGCAGGTTCCCCGGCTTGACGTCCCGGTGAACAATTCCGCAGGAATGAGCGTAGTCGAGTCCCTCGGCGACATCGGCGACCAGCGTCGCAATTCGCTGAAAGCGATTCAAAACATCGCGGTGGCCGGTCTGTGGGGACGACATCGAACTCCGCATGGTTATGTCACCGCGCAACGCTAGAGTTGGCGTTGTCTGCAACGAAGTTGCGATCCAGGGCTCATCAAAGAGCTTTGCAGAAACCGGTTTCCCATTGATCAATTGCATGGCGTAGTAATGCGTTCCGCGTTCGCATCCCACCGCGTAGACCGGAACGATATGGTTGTGATGAAGCTGAGCTGCCGCCTGAGCTTCCAGAAGAAATCGTTTGCGGTGCCGTTCGTCCAGAGCGGCAGCAAACGGCAGCACTTTCAACGCGACGTGTCTTCCGAGCGAAATTTGAACGGCCTCATAAACCGTCCCCATTCCACCGCGACCGATTTCCTGAACAATTCGAAAATCGCCGATGGGTTCACCAGTGCGAATCTCACCATGACCTGCCGAGCGAACGTCTGATTTGCTTTTAAGTGGTTCGAGCGAGCATGCGATCTCTATTCCTTCCAGATAGTCGGTCGCTTCGTCACGCAGATCAGGAAATCTCGAGAGGTATTCCTCGCGATTGGGGCGCTCGCCGGATCGCAACGCGGCGGCATAAGAGTTCGCAAGCTCGACAAGTCGAGGATCGATATCCGCGCCAGAAGCGTCCGCATCAGAGGATTCCATGTAGCCGGTTGAAGCAAATGGATCACTTGGCATCATGTTCTCCTTTTCTGACTTCCTGCCTCAGCTTTGCCATCCCGCGAAGCCAGAGCTTTTCGACACTGTCGACACTGCGATTCATCGACGCTGCTATCTCAGGAAACGAAAGACCTTCCAGATGCCGCATAACGATCACTTCGCGATAATCATCTCCCAAACGCAGAAGAGCCTCTGCGATGGACTGCGTTTGTTCCTTACCAGCGAGATGCTGACTCGGTGAACTGTGCGGATCGGCGAGCATGGTTTTCAGCGAGACCGATGATTGTTCGATCGACTGGCCAATCTGTTCCTCCAACCGAACGTCGCGTGCCTTTGTGCCCACATAGTGACGCATTGTATTCGCAAGTCGAGCCGCAAGAATCGTCTTCAACCATGCGACCAGTTGTTCGCCAGTGCTGCCTTCGAAACGTTGTATTCCCCGATGGGCCTCCAGGAATGTTTCCTGAACAATGTCCGATGCATCGACTTTGCGCCGCAAGGCCTGACCAAGCTGTACGTCCGCGATCAGCTTCAGGTACCGCTCGTGCGCAGCAAGTAACGCTCCAAGGCTTTGACTGTCTCCCGTTTTGGCCAGTTGGATTGTTTCTGCGATCTCCATAAATCGACCTGATGACTGAAGGATCTCTTTGGACCCAAAACGTCCGTGACTGCGGAAGTGAAATACGGCCCCGTTGTTTTAAGCATAGTCACGGACTGATTCGTTTCACCGCCATTCTTTTGGGACATATTCACGAAAAACGGTGTTTTCGGGAAACCTTCTGTTTTCGACGGCGGTTTTGTGTCGGTGATCGTGACCTTCAGAACGGAGTAACTTCGTCGACTTCTGATCTGGAGCGTCATGATGATGCAGAATTTCAACGCCGTGTTTTTGTATGTCCTGGCCACTTTGGCTCAATTGGCAGGTGAGCCGGGAGTTCAGGAAGAGGCTCCGCACCGCTCAGGGAAGAATGCTGGTCCGGTCAACCGGACTAAAGAAATTGCCCTCGTGTCGGAAGAAGCAAATGAGCCATCGATTGTGGGCACATGGGAATGGGCTCTCGACGTTGGGCCGGAAGGTGAAAAGGCGAAAATGGTTATCGAGGAAAAGGACGGAAAGCTGTCCGCGATCATCACTGCACCTGATGGGAAAAAGTTGCCGTCGGAGGATCTCGCAGTGAAGGACGGCCGGGTGACTTTCACAATTCGTCCTGAAGTGGGATTCGTTCAAATCGTGATGTCACACGACGGAAAGTTGAAAGGAGACGAAATCAGCGGAACAGTAAAAATCAATGGTGGTCTCATGCGCAAGGAGAGTAAGTGGCAGGCCAAACGAGTTCACGAAAAATAGTCACGTGGCAGTCGCACAATCACTGATGCCTCCACTGCAGCCACGGCTGGCCAGTGCTCAACGCAGAAGTCTCTCGATAAACCGTGTCCGTGATGAGACGTTCG
>CANHVD010000408.1 GCA_947463775.1 Planctomycetaceae bacterium
AGGCTCGCTGACTGTTGTGGATGGCGGCATCAATGACGCTGATGGTCTCACTAACGGCGTGTTGCGTGTGAACAACGTGCTGCTTGGCACCTACATTATCACGGAAGCAATCGCCCCGCAGGGATTTGCGATTGACGACGACCCGACGCGGCTTATCTCGGTCCGCCCGAGTGATCTGAATAACGTGGTTGGTGTTCAAGGTGTGAATAACATTGGGAACACCGATGAGTCGGATTTTCACAATCGCCTGCTGGTGGTCACCGGCATGGGCAAGAGTCCGGTCGTGTCTCAGTTTGTGACCGTCTTTGACCAGGAAAATGGTGACGTATTTGCTGAGTTTGCTCCGTATGGAGAAACATTTCAGGGAGGCGTTCGCATCGCGACTGGTGAATTGAGCGGATCGGGTTCCGACGAGATTGTCACGGCTCCGGGATGGAGCATTGTTGCTCAGGTGAAAGTGTACAATCAGAGTGGCCGACTGCTCACTTCGTTCAAACCGTATGGTCCAAATTTCATTGGTGGTGTCCAGGTGGCGGTCGGTGACGTCAATGGCGATGGTTTAAACGACATCATTACAGTTCCTACATTGGGGGCAGCCCAGGTGAAGGTATTCCGAAATGTGCTTGTCGCCGGAGTGCCATCGTTTGATGCGTCAAATCCCTACCGAGAATTTGTCGCCTTCCCCGCGTCGTTCATTGGCGGAGCAGTGGTGGCGGCTGCGGACATGGGAAGCACCCCTGTACAGAACAGATCCTTCGACAATACGCGACTGGACGGAAAAGCTGAAATCGTTGTCGGGAGCAACGCGGGAACAAAGGCAACCGTGAAAGTCTTCGATGTCAGCCGCATGCCTGTATCGTCAGTTGATGCGGTGCCTGAAGTGTCGATGAGCTTTACTCCGTTCAGCACGCCCGCAAAAGACTACATGGGTGGAGTGACTGTCAGCGTAGCGAGAATCAACGCCGATCCTGTTCCGGATATTCTCGTAGGTGCCGGCATAAACGGTCGTTCCATGGTGGATGTCTGGGCCTGGAGCAATACCTCGTCGGCCAAGTTGTCCAGCCTGTCGTCGAATCGAATTGGCTTTGCAGCATTTACAGATGCGAGTCGAACGGCACCGGTTCAGGTTGCAGTACAGGACACCACAGGCGACGGTATCGCGGATACAATTCTTGTCGCGCAGGGACCGGGGGGGACTACAAGTCAGATCCGCTCCTTCAAAATGACGAGCGTATCACCGCTCCGAGTATCTCCCTCAACACCGCTCGCCGGCAGCTTCCCTGGCCCATACTTCATCGCAGCCATGAACAATCCCTCAACAGCGGCGGTAATACGCACGCTGGCAGAGTCAAGCGATCGGTCGCCCGTTGTCATTACTCCCGTCGGAAATATCAACTCTTTAAGGCCCACGATTTCGTGGAAAGCATTCCCCGGAGCCGTGCGTTATGAGTTGTGGGTTTCCAATGAGAGCACGCTCGAGCGGGTGATTAACTTTACGCATCTCACTGCGACAACATTTCGCCCCACGGTCAGTCTTCCTCTGGGAAGATACCGAGTTTGGATCCGAGCATTCAATAGTAAAGGTATTGCCTCAGCGTGGAGCTTGCCAGCCAACTTCACAATCGGAAAAACTAAGGCCACACCTGCCGCAGGAAATCCGTTACCAATGCTGACAACCGAACTTTTGGCCGAATACGTTTTGACGATGGACGACTTCTTTAGTGACAAATCTCTACTCGACGAGGTCCTCCTGACTCAGCCACGACCGGACGGTAATTGTGTGGCAGCGGACTCAGATGGATTGTCCGGCAAAGTAGTCTGGCGCCTTACTGAAGATGTCGGCTGCGAAGTAGAGCAGTTCGGTTAATAGCGAGCTTCAACGCCAAAGTTGACACCATGCAGCAGCATCCCGCCGGTGTTGTTCAGATGGCTGCCACCTTGTGCATCGGCAAAGTTGAAGTTGAGCTGATCCGGGGCCAGTGCCACACCCTGGATCCACATGACGTTATAACCGGCTCTCAAATTCCAGACGTTCGACAGACGATAAAGGCCTGACAGATTCGCATCACCGACAAATGCGACTGAGCTCCTGTTGCTGGTGATATCTCGCAATGCCACGTTTGGAAAGTCGGTGACCGTCTGGGTTTGTTGTGCATCATTGCCAAAGAGGCCGGCGGTGCCCGTCGTATCCCAGCCGAAACGGCCATAGGTTTGCCGATATCTGCCACCCATCTGAGCACCATAAAGATGATTGCTGGTGCGGACGTTGTAACGGCCATGCTCTGGCTCCGGGCCCAGTATCAGTCTCTGTGTTGACATATTCATTTGTTCGCCGAGGTCGAGATAGCGAAAGCCGGAAAACCATGTCATCGATTGTGAAGCAGAATTACCACCAAGACTCACACCACTGATGCCGCAACCGTCTTCGCCACAAGCTTCACCGCAACCACACTCTGCGCACGAGCAGCAGGTCAAGTTGACCGCGAAGCTATTAATCCACGAGGAATAGTTCACATCAACGCGGTCCATGTCGACAAAGGCATTTCCCACCAGATTGTCGCGGAAAGTAAGGAATGCCGCTGGATTGGGTTTTGTCACGACTCCCGATGCACTGCCGTCGAAGACGCCAAAATACGTGAATTCCAGCCCACGGCCTTCACAAAGCTTCAGGCCAATTGTGGCCTGAATGCCTGGATCATAGTTGTACTTGAGATCCGAAGTGGACATGAACGTTGTGTTGGTGTTTGGGTCGACGACAATTGCCTGGCGATTCAATTGTGGGTGCCGCATCAGGAACAAACCCTGGACCTGTCCATAGAAACGAGGACACGGATTGTTGTTAAAGAGACCGTTACAGCCGCTGGACCCATCAAGACAGGCTGCGCCGCCGTTGCCTACATTGTGGAAATATCCGTCAAGTCCTGTGTCATACGATGGGCGAAAGTACTCTTCACGAGTTTGATTCACGAGTTGAGGACTGGAGCTTGGAAAGAATTGTTCCTGATCCAGCCTGGCGCCATTGACGCTGTCGTCGTCGGGATTGCGCAAGAATACGCTGTTTACAACGGAAGCCGATTCAAAAGTCGACTGTCGAGATCGCTCACTGCTCTGTGCCGTTGTTGTCGCAGCGGTTATCGAGACAAATGTAATAATGAGCGTCCTCACTGCCAGTCCCACGGAAATCCGTTCCGAAGAGAAGTTCATAGCCTGTCCGTTCCGTGAAGACTGAAGTGCGGAAGGCGGCAGAGAGTGCCGCCGATGATGATCGCCGCATGGCGGAGATAAGGCAAAAATGATTGCCATTCATATGAACACAACATGTCATTCCAGCAAGGATTCTTCGCTGCCGGTTTTTTTGGTGTTCACGTGGTTACCACACACAACGACGTAAAGATGCTGCAACTTGAGCCCCGCATTCTCCACGTCAGCGATACATTCAAGTTCTCCGGTGAATTCGTCAGACTCCCCGCATTGTCACAAACCGCCAGAATGAATAGGGGTTCTGAGATGTATAGGAACAGCAGCACTCCCTGGCTGCCGTTGACCCAACCTATTGAAGGTCGGAATAAAAAAGGAGTATTGTCATTCACCTTGGAGCACGTGAAGCAGAAAGATGAATGGCAGAAAGTCATCAGTCTTTCGATGTTTTTTTTCCCCTGTCCTTTCTACCGCATCAGGCCTGACTTCTTAGAACAGACTCGCCAAAATCTTCTCGGCACAACCCAAAGTCAACGTTTATTGGGACAGACGGGCGATCCATGCAATATTCCGTGAGCAGCATTGTCTGCAACTCGAAAGACTGTAGTATGAACTGTGGTTGAGGTGAGGCTTCCGATGCGGGTTCAGATCCGCCGGATGCCTCGTGCGGATAAATGCCGGATGACATATCGAAGAACTGGTTGGCTTGTCCGACTGGTTTGTTGATAGGTAAGCCGACGTGGTGGAATGCCTGAGGGCGATTCGCCACGTCGGCTTTTTTCATGTCTTCCACACGATATCGGCTTGTCGCCCTATGGCATTCTTGTCTGGTTGAAAGTGTCCCGTTGAGCAGTGAAACGAGGTAAAGTGATGATGGGTTTTGTACAGAACATCGAAGATCTGGCCATCGACAATAGCAGTTTTCGACAGGTGCTCTATACAGGAAAGCACTCTCAGCTAGTATTGATGTCACTCCGGGCGGAGGAAGAAATTGGGGATGAGGTTCACACGCTTGATCAGTTTTTTCGAGTCGAACAGGGGACTGGTGAAGCGGTGCTGGACGGTCACAGAACGCTGATCAAGGCAGGGTTCGCGGTGGTGGTTCCAGCTGGAACGCGACACAACATCATTAACACCGGACGTGAGCCGCTAAAGCTCTATACGGTTTACTCGCCACCGAATCACAGAGATGGGGTCGTGCACCACACTCGCGCCGAGGCTGAATTGGACAGCGAGCACTTTGATGGGAAAACGACGGAATAATTTGTTCTGATAAGAAACGTGTGCAGTCACACCTATGTCATCGTCGTCGTTTGCGCAGCGAACAAAAACGATATGGCTACTCCTTAGAATCGCGAGACCGAAATGCGACATCTGGAACAACACCGTACAGATCGGATTGGCTGGCTACGCGCGGCGGTACTTGGTGCTAACGATGGGATTGTGTCGACGGCCAGCCTGGTGCTTGGCGTCGCGGCGGCGGATGCGACGAGTCATGACATCCTGGTGGCGGGGGTCGCTGGTCTGGTGGCGGGAGCCATGTCCATGGCTGCGGGAGAGTATGTCTCCGTCAGCTCGCAGTCGGATACGGAGCAGGCCGATCTCACTCGAGAACGTGCAGAGCTGGCCGCTGATAAAGTCGCCGAACTTGATGAGCTTTCAGGCATCTACATCAAACGTGGGCTGGATCCATTTCTCGCCAAACAAGTCGCTGAGCAACTAACAGCTCATGACGCCTTCGCCACGCATGCGCGGGATGAACTTGGTGTCTCTGATACGTTCAGTGCACGACCAGTGCAGGCGGCGTTCGCGTCGGCGGCTGCCTTTGCCGTGGGAGCGGCGATGCCATTGTTGACCATCCTTATAGCGCCTTCTGCGTATCTGATCTCCGTTGTCGCGGGTACATCACTATTGTTTCTTGCGATCCTCGGTGGATTAGCTGCGTTTGCTGGCGGGGCCAAGGCGCCGCGCAGTGTAATGCGCGTAACGTTCTGGGGGGCGATGGCCATGGCACTGACAGCTGCGGTCGGGGCTATGTTCGGGACGGTTGTCTAATCTCAGTTTTCTACTTCAATGCCTGGCAAGTGAGACGTGCGCCGGATATCTCAACAGAAGATTGGTGTGAGTTTATGAACTACGTTGCCTACGCCGATGATGTTGAAACGATTCCGATCGATGAAGCTGCGGATATTCAGAAGGTGGTTCTTGCCCTTAAGTCAATTCTGGCGCGGAGCCACGCGAAAAGTGGTGCGTTCCGCGCGGACGTACATGTCAAGACGCATGGTTATGCACGCGGAGAATTTCGCGTCCTGCCAAATCTTCCTGATGAGCTTGCCCAAGGACTGTTTGAGCATGATGGCGTTCATCCCGCCGTGGTTCGGTTCTCGAACTCGTCCAGCCAGTTACAGCCCGACGCGATTCCGGATGGTCGGGGATTGGCTATCAAGGTGCTCAACGTGAATGGGGAAATGATATCGGCTGATGAACAGCCGAGCCGGTCCCAGGATTTCCTGATGATCAATCATTCTGTGTTCTTCGTGCCAAATGTTAAAGACTATCTGAGACTGGAACA
>CANHVD010000409.1 GCA_947463775.1 Planctomycetaceae bacterium
GCTTGATGTTATGCTTTGGAAGAGATCCACTTGTAGGCGCTAGCCGCGTTCTTTGAACAAAACTTTGCGGTCGCCTCGTTGCCTCGTTGGGCCGCATACTCCATCACGATTCTCTGCAGCGTTTCGTAGCCGGCGGCATTCTCGGAGACGGGCCAGTTACTCCCGTAAATTACGCGATCGTCACCAAAGGCGTTCCACACGACGTCAATGTAGGGCTTGTAAAAGCTCATCTCCGTCGGAGCCTTTTGTCCATCGCGTGATGCTCCTTCAACCAGTGCTGAAATCTTGCAGAACACATTGGTGTGCTTCGCTGCTGCCTCAATTCCCGCTTTCCAGTCGGCAGGTGGAGGATCGGCCGTGATGCGCACATTGCCGATGTGGTTCTGCACGATTCTGAGTGCGGGAAGCTTTTCGGCCAGGTTTGCTACGATGCCCGGAGTATCAGGGCCTCCGTTAACATCCAATGACAGATCATGATCGATCATCTTTTTGAGATCATCCAGTGATGCTGAGTTCAGCAGATCCGTCACTGTTTTCGAAGAAACCCGAATGCCACGGAACAGAGGATTCCTGGCAAAGCGATCAAGGTGTCCTGCGAACTCATCTTTCCCTGGCATCAGATTTCCGACGATGCCAACGATAAATGGATCCTCTTTGGCCAGATCCAGCAGCCAGGCGTTGTCTTCAACCAGAGGGCTTGCTTCGACGATCACAGTGCCAGTGATTTTGCGATACTGCTTCAATTCCCGCAGATGTTTAGGAAGTACGGTTCGATACAGCGACGAACCCGGAGATGGCCATGGGACCCCTTCAGGACGCGTTGGGTCATAAAAATGCGTATGGCAGTCAATGATCTTCAGATCGTCGGGCTGATCCAGCGAATCTGCCAGAACGCTGTTTGTCGCCGTAGCAGCAGCGATACTCAGGCTGGTACCGAGAAATGTCCGACGAGGAATACTGGAGTTCGGCATGGCACAACTTTCAGCGGAGAAACAACTGGAGTCCTGTGTTCAAAGCGGAGTTGTAGCCAATTCGCGGGAATTGCAGAGTGATCAGGCTTAGTCACTGCAAGAGGATGCATTTAAGCTCGGCTGCAGCTTCTGCGTTTTGCAGGATTCCGGAATGCGTGGCTTTGACAAGTCGTTCAGTTCTGACGTCGGGGCGATGAGCACTGATGATCGGAACGACGCCGTCCCCAATCAATCTGTCTGGTGACTGATAGCCAGTACCGATAATTGAATGGGTGACGACCGCGTCTGAATATCTCAGAGAGTTCGATGAACGGATCACGGGATTTCCGGGGATCAAATGATCGAGACTGGTCGGCGGTTTCGGCCCCGGATTTCGAAACAGGCCCGGATTGCCTCGTATCAATCGGCGATATTCGACCAGAGTGCTGTCCGGGACATTGATCAACCAGCGCCCCAGTCGTCCGAGGGGTTGTTGTGTCCAGTTCGAACCCTGATGTGGCGTTGCCATGTAGACAACTCGTTTCACATGAGGCACCGGTTGAAACAGGAATGCTGAAACCGTGTCATCCGGAATCGGACCTGCGTTGAGAGCATCATTCAGCGGGACGTCCGAGATCGCTCGCCAAAGCTTGTCATCGCTGTAACTCACTTGAAGCTTTGCCAGCAGCCCTCCCATGCTATGGCCCACCAGGACTGTCTGGTCGATCGCCGAGTCCAGCTTTTGTGGATCAAGGATTTCCCGTGTCGACATCAGTTCTTTGCGGAGATCGGCTGCCGTTCGAAGATAAGAGAGCCCGGTTGGGTACTGATAAAGCCAAATCTGGTATCGCGAGGAAATCGTCGGATCAGATTCCAGAGTTGCTACGATTTGTTCCCATGTGAATGCATCAGATGCCAGGCCATGAATGAGTACGAGAGGCGTTCGTCCCGGCTGATAGGGACGCAGGAGATACAAACCACTCGCATTAAAGCGGGAAGGATTGCTGAAGGCAGCCCAGTAATTTCTTCCCGGCGGGAGTGCTCGTCCGTCAAGAGTTTGCGCGGACCGATACACTGACGGCAGAGGTGCCTGATGATGCGCGCAACCGCTGACGCCCAGAATGAAAATGATGGCTGGAATCAGCCATTGGCATTGACGAATCCTTGTCAAAGCCAGAAGCCCCCTTCAACAAAATCTGGCCGATCGCTTCGGCGGAGTTTTGAAAACAAAGTCTATTCGAGGCTCAATAATTCAGGAAAGCACAGTTTTCTGGCTCGGCAGGAGTGGTTTTTTGTTGTAAACCGTTATTGGTAATTGGTTTACGTCGTCTTTTTGTTGGGTTTGCTACTATTCCGCGAGGATCTCCGCAGCGTTCCAATAGCCAAACTCATTCGACCAGTCATTTGCCTTGTTGAGCATTTCCAGCGTGACCGGTTGGCCAGCGAGATCGGTCAGGTCGATAGTAATCTCCTTCCAGTCCACGTCCTTGCCTTTGCATTTCACGATGGACTGGTGGCGAATTTCGCCGTTTACGTTAACGGTGAGTTGCCAGTCTCCCTCAGCATGTGAGGCAACACTCAGTCGCAGGGTGACTTTCGATGCGGATGGCAGAGTTGTTGAAGAGGTCAGCCGACAGGCTTCTGAGCGAGACACGGGATGAGTTCGAACGGCTGGTCGACCATGATAGTCCGTCAGAACCGCGACTCCACCTTCGCCGACTTTGGCTGTCATAAAGCCGGGCAGTAGTTGTTCCAGCAAGGCTGGGAATTCGTCGGGCTTTGATGACTCGCCCGGCACAATTCGCGAGCCTGCCAGCAACCTCGCGTTCGGATCCTCGGGTGGCTTATCGAGCGTGATGAACGCGAACAGATCATGAAGTTCCTTGGGTTGCAGTTGCTTTTCGATCCCTTCAGGCATCAGGGATAACTTGCTGGGAACAACTTCGTCGATGTCGCTCCGCGCGATGATCTCCTGCTTGTCGCCCTGGACCTTCAAAACAACTCGCTGCGGACTGTCTTCGGCAGGCAGACCAGAAACGACTCGTCCTTCTTTCGTAACCACTGTCAGACCCTGATACGCGGAACCAATGACAAGGCTTGGGTCAAACACGTTCGATAGCAACTGCTCAAACGATGCGCGGCCGTTGCGAGTAATGTCCGGCCCGACTTCGGCTCCTTCACCATACATCTTGTGACACTGTGCGCAGAGCTTCTTGAAGACGACTCGGCCAGCGACCGGATCGCCGTTGCTGGTTCGTAGTTCGTTCCGCATGCGAGCAATCAGTTCGACTCGCGCCGGATCGCGTTCGGTTCGAACGACGCCCCAGTGTTTGGTGACAAGATCGGCCAGCGGTTGGTTTTTCAGACTGAGCATCTTCTGAGCCTGATTCGCGTTGATCAGCGTTGAGGGCACCTTTCCGTCGCGAATGAGCACAAGCAATTCAGTGGCGGAGTCTGCTCGATCGGTGAGCGCTTCAATCGCCGCTGGCTGAATATCAGCCGGAAGATTGGGAAGCTGGCTTATCAGAGCCGAGGTGCTTGCGGCTGTACCGATTCGGCCGATCGCTTGAACCGCTCGTCGACGGACCTCAGCCGATCTGTCTGAAACCAGAATCTTCTCGGCAAACGTCAGGCCATCCGCAGAACCTGCCGTGACCAACGCGTTGACCAGACGTAACTCGATGGCTTCATCTTTCGTTCGAGGAACAAGCAGGCTTGCTTGATTAATCGCATCTTCCATTTTCAACGACGCCGCAAGTTCGATCGCCGACAGCGTCGATGGTCGTGAGGCATTGGCTTTCATTGCCGAATTGAGTGACTCTTCCAGTTCCTTTCGAATACTGGCCAGCGAGTCGCCCGAGATTTCTCCCGATCGAATTCGAGCGGTCAGCAACTGCAGGCATCGATCGGCTGATTCATCCGTGGCTTCCGTGCTGAGCAACAGCTTGACGAGTTCCGCGACGGCCAGAGTATCCGGCTTGCTGGTCGAAAGAATCCGATCTGCCGCACGAGGCAGCAGGTCGATGACTGGCTTCGGGAACGAGCCTGAGTCGGCCGCGCGCAGCTTCAGAACTTCCGCCACGAACTCCGCCGTTTGCTTCTCCAGCAGCGGATGCAGATTCTGCCAGACAATTCGCGGGACCAGCGGATCGTCTCCGGCCTGAGCCAGCACGGCGACGAGCGTTGGAATGGTCGGAATGGATTCCTGCTTGACCGCAGCGATTGCAACTTGCAGACGAACCTGCGGTGATGGATCGTTGCGGAGTTCGAAGATCTCGTCTGAAATCGGCTTTGGCAACGTATCTAAATCACCCGCAGAACGAACAACCCAGGCTTTGGCAACTGGCACTACTCCAGTCTTCATCAATGCCTGGCTCAGCTCGTTCGACAGGTGGTTGCTCGCGCTGAGTACTCCCAATGCAGGCATCAACCGTTCATCCGGGCCGGGCAAAAACAAAGCCACAGTCAGATTCTCCACGAGTTGTTTGTGGTCGCTGTCCAGCAGCATTCGTTCGGTCAGCAACCGTTGAGCGATGTCGCGCTGGTACCCGTTACCCGATCCGAGTCGAATGACAAGCTCCTGATCATCCAACTTCGCCATGTCTTCCGGGTTTGCACGCGGCGTGTCCTTGTATCGCAGTCGATACAGTCGCCCCTTCAGACGGTCGATGCCTGCTGGATCACGATTTGCATCCTGATAGCAATGATAGCGGTCATACCAGTCGAGAATGTAAAGACAACCATCGGGACCTGTCTTCTGAACCACCGGCATAAACCACGCATCATTTGCGCTCAGCAGGTCTGTTTCCGGTGTCGCCTTGTATGTGGATTCGAAGCGTTCAATGCTGTCGCTGTTGATGCAGCTTCCGTGGATGTTGCCCATGTAGAGTTTTTTTCGATATTGCTCGGGATACGCATCGCTGTCGTACCAATGAATGCCACAGTACGCGGCCTTCTGATGTTTATGGCTGACGATGCTTTCGATCTTCCAAGTGAACGGCGGATACGGGCCACCCTGGCGATGGTAGTAGCCGGTTTCCGTCAGATGCCACAAGTGATCAATCACGCACGCGCTGATGAAGGCTTCTCCTTCATCGTTGAACGCGATGCCCCAGGGATTGCTCGTGCCTTCGCAGAACACCTGGAACTCGCGAGTCTTCGGGTGAATGCGAAACATCGCACAGGTGAAGTCCCAGGGCTTCTGACCCTCTTTGAAGTTCGGATTCTTCGGACCATAAACAACATGCGCAGGATTGAAGACTCCGTTGAGCCCATATAGCCAGCCATCGGGGCCCCAGGTCAGTGAGTTCGGAAGTTCGTGAGTGTCATCGCGGCCGAAACCGGTGACGACAACTTCCGATGTATCCGCCTTGCCATCGCCGTCGGTGTCCTGCACGAACAGGATATCGGGCGAGTTCGCAATCCAGACTCCGCCATGTCCGACAGCGATGCCGCTCGGGATATTCAGGCCCTCCATGAACACGGTGAACTGGTCCGCCTTACCGTCGGCGTCGGTATCTTCAAGGATTTTGATGCGGTCTTTGCCCGGCCCCGGCGATCGTCTCGGATATTCGAGCGACTCAGTGATCCAAAAGCGGCCTCGTTCATCAATTGTCATCGCCACAGGATTGACGATGTCAGGTTCAGAAACCACCAGTTCCACTGAAAAGCCTTCCGGCACAGTCATCTTCGCGATGGCTTCAGCAGGACTGAGTGCCGGCCCAGGTGGTTTATCCTGAGCATGAGGAATGCGTTCTTCCTGAGCAGGGCAGGGCAGAGCCAACACAAAAACAACAGCA
>CANHVD010000410.1 GCA_947463775.1 Planctomycetaceae bacterium
GGGCGATGAGATCGAAAAACTCAGCATGATCGATCCCGTCTCTGGCAAGGAATCTCAATCGCTGAAAGAGATTTACATCTATCCTGCCAAGCACTTTGTACTTCCGCAAAGTCGAATCGACGCGGCCCTCGATGAGATTCGTGAAGAGTTGGATGCTCGACTGGAGGAGTTTCGCAAGGAGGGCAAGCTTCTGGAGGCTCAGCGTCTGGCCGCAAGAACTCGCCATGATCTGGAGCTTATGAAAGAAACAGGATTCTGCCCCGGAATTGAAAACTACAGTCGTGCTCTGGCTGGGCGAAAATCGGGCGAACCTCCTTACACGCTGTATGACTTCTTCCCGGAGGAGTTTCTGATTTTTGTTGACGAATCGCACGTCACATTGCCACAAATTCGAGCCATGTATGCAGGCGACAATGCTCGCAAAACAACTCTGGTCGATCATGGTTTTCGATTGCCCATGGCGAAGGATAATCGGCCGCTGAAGTTTGACGAGTGGAACGCGAAGCCATCTTATCGAGTGCTCGTGTCGGCAACTCCGGGCAATTGGGAGTTGGATCAGACCGGTGGCGAAGTCGTGGAGCAGGTGATTCGGCCGACCGGTCTTGTGGATCCGGAAATCTTTGTCGTTCCCGCCCGAGGTCAGGTTCAGCATCTGATGGATCAGATCCGAGAACGAGCCGCCGTGAATGAACGTGTTCTGATTACGGCGCTGACCAAAAAGCTGGCGGAAGATCTCAGTTCGTATATGAAGGAAGAAAACATCCGCTGCGAATGGCTGCATTCTGAGCTAAACGCCGTCGAACGTGTCGAAGTCCTGCGTGAACTGCGGGAAGGAAAATTCGATGCGGTCATTGGAGTCAACCTGCTGCGTGAAGGCCTCGACCTGCCGGAAGTTTCTTTGGTCGCCATTCTCGATGCCGACAAAGAAGGTTTCCTGCGGAGTGAAACCAGTCTGATCCAGACGATCGGCCGCTCTGCCAGAAACGTCAACGCAAAAGTGATCCTGTATGCAGATACTGTGACAGACAGCATGCAGCGTGCGATCGATGAAACGAATCGTCGCCGTCGAATTCAGATTGCTTACAACGAAGAACATGGGATCACTCCGGAAACGATTCGCAAAGCGATTCGCAAAGGGATCGAAGAAGAAATCGACGCTCGACGCATTGAACGTGAGTCAGTGGGCGTCACTTCGGAATCCCAGTTCGTCACTCAGGAATTCCTGCGTGAGCTGGAGGTTGAAATGCTGGCCGCCGCCGAGCAGCTCGACTTTGAACGAGCCGCCCATCTTCGCGATCGCATTCATGATCTCAAGAAGAAGATGGGACAAGCGGTTCCCGACGACGAGGGCAGCTCATCACCCGGCTTCGCAACTCGCGGCAAAAAAACCAGCAAGGCCGGACGACGACGAGGAAAGGGTTAGTTCCGTAGCCGGAGTCGTGAGACTTCGGAGCCGTTTCTGGTCCGCAAACGTCTGAACTCTCACGAGTTCAGCTACGACCTGTCTGGACTCAGTTAATTGTCCGAGAGAAATCCGCCGCAAAATCGCTGTCTATTGCCGCCGTGCTTGATTTCCAGGCTGGACATTAAAGAAGTTCGGGATCGTCAACGATGGAACCGGTTCGCCCGGTCGCGGTTGAGTTCCAAGGAACTGTCGCATTGACTCATCCAGTTTGATCCGGTTACGCACGTCCGTTTGAGGCTTGTCGATCGTTCCGCGTACTTTGACATTGACCCACTGCGTCGCCAGCGAAGACAGAATCCCCTTGGCCGGCCTTGAGAAGAAGTCGAGCACAACATCGCCGCCGAAACCAACGCTGCCGCGTCCGCGCAGAGTCAACGCGTCGCCCACGAGGTCAATCGGATCAAACCAGAATGCTCGGTCGTGAATTTCAAACGTCATCAGAGCATACTTGAACGCCGTACGATCCGGCACGGCGAAGTTGAGTCGATTCAACGCCGCCAGCATTTCGAGAACAACGGGCACTTCGTACAACGCGGCCGGATTAATCTGGAACTGGCCTTTGCCGGTCAGATTCGATGCCGAATCTCCATCACCGGTCACGAAGATCCACGAATTCACGACGCCTCTAATATTGCGTTGATCGGTCAGATGCTGAACAGCATAACGTTCCAGCAATGCGTTACGAAGTTCGGCGAACAATCGGTACTGACTTCCGGCACGCAGTTTGATCAGGCCATCCATCTCCAGTGAACCACCGTAAGCCTGAGCCTGAATGCGTTCTTCAGCCGGGACATCGCGCGGACGAATTCGCCCCTGAATCACGTCGCGATTACCGAGCACCAGCTCTTCCTCGGTCATTGTGTACGGGCCATTGATCCCGGCAATCTGCATGTCAAGCACTTCGACTTTGTCGAGCCGGATCGCTCCCTTATTGCGGAGCTGATAGCCATCCCAGGTCCCGCTGGCCTGAACAATTCCGGAGACTTTCTTGAGATCCAGCCCGGCCGCAATTTCACATTCTCTCAGCCGAAGCGTCGTATTCCATGCGGCCGTGGTTGGAGCATTGTTGTTTGCGATGCCGCGGAAATCCAGTTCCGACGCCTCCATCGAAACCTTGCCCGTCGGAGCCAGTCGCGACATCGTTTCGCGCCAACCATTGGGCAACGCTGCTCGCAAACTGTCGTCAGGCTTCAGCTCAATCGCATTCAGGTCGTCGAGATGTAACTGCCATAAACCATCGAGACTGGCCTTCGCCCATCCACTGGCAGTGATCACCGCGCCGTCATGTTCGGCATCGATCGAATGGATACGACAGTGTTGAGAACCCGCGGATGCCGGATCGTTTGGATCGTAACTCAGCCAGGCAGAACGAATATTCATCTGCAGTGGAAAAGGCCGAGGGTAAACTCGAGCATCGAACACATGCACATCATCCAGACGAACGACCACCTTCTGTCCCGGAGCTGCAGTCCAGTCGACAGTTGTTGTGAGACTGACTCGCCCCTCCGGATTCAGCATGGACCAGACCGCTCGCGACGATTCATTGAGCGAATTGAAGAGATCTGCATCCAGCTTCGCGCCCTCGGTACGCACGACAAGATGCAGCTCTCCCGGGGCTGGTAAACCTCGGAAGTATCCCTGAGCTGATAATTCGCCAGGCCCATGCCAGCCATGCAGCTCTGCAAACTGCCAGCTCTTCTCCCTTGAGTTGAACTGCACTTTACCACTGAGTCGGTCTATCTCGTACGGAAAGCCGCGGAACCGCAGCTTGCCGTCATGCACCGCGGCCGAGACGTTGATGTGCGTCGGCTGATCCAGTCCTGGCTCGCGCACGCACTGAACATCCGCGCTGGCAAAACCGGCAATGTTCATCGTGTCGATGACTTTGCGTCCCTGCTCATCCAGAGCATCACGGAATCGACCGTCCAACGGCATATCGTCGACATGGACGTTCATCTCCAGATTGATCTCTGCCCCGGGATTTCTGAGCCATCCTTTAGCCGTGGCTGGAAGATTACCCAACTGCCCCGCCGCTTCCAGATCAAACACAACCTCATGCATCGAACTGGCAGTGTCTGGCATAGGTCGCTGACTGAGCGTCGCACTGATGTTGGAAACAGGGTATCGAAACTTGTGAAACAGAATCGACGCACCTTCGGCTTTGCCGGTCACACTGGCCGGCAACCACTTTCCGGACGCAAACTGCCGGAACACCACATCGCCGCTGACCTTACCAACCGGCTGAAAATGATCGAAAAACTTCTGTGACTTGGGCGGCATCAGAGGCTTCAGGTCCTGATTAACCGGAAAGTTCTCGAGATGCAGGTTTGCGGTCGGTGCCTCCGCATTGACTCCCAGCGGCATCTGCAAATCGCCCGTAATCAAAGCATCCCCGTCACGCGCATTGATCAGCCGAAATTCGATATGGGAATTGCTCCAGAAGAACTTGGCTCGCACATCCGTCAGTTCAATCGGAACGACCGGCGAGCTTATCTGGCCGTCGCGAATATCGACATCCAGATGCAGATCCGGAACCGAGGCGTCTGCTCGCTTTTCGACTCGGAAATCAACATCCAGTACGCCCAGAAATCTCGGTGATACGCCGCTGGTTCCAATCACCAGCGCTGCGGTCTCCTGCTCGGCGGATGCCGACTGTGCTGGTGTTGGTGGCGGAAGAACTTTAGCCATTGAAGTATCAAGCTTCTGCAATTCCTCGGCCAGTTGTGGTGCCGTAGACTTGGCGATCTCCAGAAGACTCTGGTCGGCATTCATGCCGTTAAGCTTTCCTCCCAGCGTCCATGTTTTTTTGCGAAGATCGCAGTCTCCGCTGATGGCAAGATCGCCGGCGCCAGGAAGTGTCAACAATCCGTTGAAGTCGTAAGACTCCGCGGACGCTGGCACGGCTTGAAATAAGGGCGTGCTGACCAACAAGCTGGCAGGAGGAATCCCTTCACCATGCTCCAGCATCACCTGAGCACGAACCTTCTCCAGAGTGACTGTCGGTGGAACAAGCGGATCTTTCGACAACGGAACAAATTGATAATCCTGCCAGTTCCAGCGGCCGTCGGCACGACGTCGCAACAATATGTCGATGCCGGAAACTCTTAACGTTCGCAACAGCACCTGCTGCCGCTCAATCAGCATCGCCTCGTCGACCGCGACTTCCAGTGATTCAGCACGCAAGACAGGACGATTCGTTTTGCGATCTCGAATCTCAATGCCGCTGAGCTTTGCTGTTGAGGTCGTCACTAGCTGCAGTTCCCGGAAGTGCAGTTCAAGGTCCGGGGCGGCTTTATCAAACGTCGTCAGCAGCACCTGACGCATCATCGAATTGCCGTTCTGCCAAAGCCAGACACCGCCCGCGCCCATGGCGATTACTATCGCCAGCGCAATGCACAGCATCCACTTGAGAACCGCCGAGAACTTCATGCATCCCTGCCAGTCGCAACTTCCGTTTTTACGAGCATTTAAGCTCGACGCAACCCGATTCTTGCCATCATGACAACCCATCCCTGAGCCGCAATGATGGACAGCGGGAATTCGACCGGCAGACGATACCGAATTGAGCCCACAAAAACCATATGAACCACTAAGAACTGGAGGAATGGACCGGTCAACAGAGCAATCAGAGCAGGCTGTTTTCGCAGGTGGACAATCCCGACGATGATCAAGCCCCAAAAAGTGGCGTACCAGGAAAGGCAGGCCAGCGAAGCTGGGCCGCCTGAGAAGCCTGCGGCGTTAAGTGTTGGACTGAGATATCGCCCTGCTTTCAAAATCGCCAATTCAACGGTTCGCACCGGGTTATTGACGGCAAACTCGAAGGCTCTCTGCTTGTAATGAGCATTCGTGTCGTACTCCGACATCTTCGAAAAAACGTTTTCGGTATCCACGAACGTCATGTCGCTTGCGCCGGTTGCTCCGGGATGAAGACCGTCGTAAAGACTAGGGCCGGACCATAGCGACGTGAAAATCCAGTAGCCGGTGACATTGTGATTTCGCCAGGCCCATGGGAAAAGGGCCAGGTAACACCCTGCAAAAATGAGCGATGCGTACAGAATCCGACGACGCCAGGCCTGATGGCTCCAGATAATAACCATCAGAGAACTTAGCCACGGCCACAGAATCCAGCCAGGACGAACCAGAGTTGTCAGGCCGGTCAGCAACCCGGCCAGAAAAGAATTGCCCGCCGTCAGTGCCTCCCCTGTTCGAACGAGTTTCGTCAACGGAAGTAGACAGGCCAGGAGTCCGAAACTAAAAAATGTTTCCGACAGAATCTGCAC
>CANHVD010000411.1 GCA_947463775.1 Planctomycetaceae bacterium
TCTGTACGTGGCGGATCGAGAAAACCATCGAATTCAGATCCTGAATCGGGAAGGGGAAGTTCAGACCATCTGGACTCACCTGGAGCGTCCTCTGACTGTTCGCTATGCCGCAGGTTCGCTTTTTGTTCTTTCCAATCTGGACGCGGACAAAGGGATTGTCCGGCAGCTCAATCGGCAGGGCGAAGTCCTCAGTTCATTCATGACGAAACCGGCGGACTCGAAAGGCGACTTCGAATGGCCTCATGGACTGGCCGTCAATGACGATGCTTCGAAGATCTATGTCGGTTTTACTCTGACAGGTCGACGCGTTCATCGGTATCAGCGCGCGAGACAGTGAGAGTGGAGACCTCCGAGGACAACCTCGTTGCTCACTCAACCGCGTTGACTGGCAATTGACTTCAGCTTTGTGGAAACTGAAAGAACACGACGCCGCAATCGCACGGCAAGAGCGTTTCCGGGCCCACCCCGGGATTGGATGTTCGCAGGAGCTGTTATGAAATCGACTGGGATCTGCTGGCTTGGTTGTCTGGGATTGATGCTTATCTCAGGATGCGGCGGCGAAAAACACACACCCAACGCGACTGCTTCTGGTGAAACGTCTGCCACGGCCATCGCGAATGATCTGGCGTCGAAGTCGGCCGGGAGTCCGGAAGATTCTTCACCCGGCAGCGGAGGCGAAAAGAAGCTGACAATTGGCTTTTCCGCGCTGACATTGACGAATCCGTTCTTCAAGATCATCGCTGATGAAATGACGGCAGAGGGAAAGAAACATGGTTATGAAGTCGTCGTCGTTTCCGCCGATCAGGATGTTAATCGCCAGACATCACAGGTCGAAGATTTTATCGTCAAGCAGGTCTCGGCCATTGTGCTCAACCCATGTGATTCCAAAGCCATTGGCGCAGCGATCAAGAAGGCGAACGACGCTGGTATCCCGGTCTTCACAAATGACATCAAGTATGATGGTACGGACGGCAAGGTCGTCTGCCATATAGCCACAGACAATTATCAGGGTGGCAAACTGGCGGGTGAAGCCATGGTAAAACTGCTGGGCGAGAGCGGCGGAAAAGTTGCCGTCCTGCATTATCCGGATGTGGAATCCTGCCAACTGCGAGTCAAGGGGTTCACTGAAATTGTGGACGCTCACAATGCCGGCAGTGAAGCTGCAAAGATTGAGATTTCAACGACACTGAACGGACAGGGAGCCCGTGAAGCGGGTTTCGCCGCAGCCAAAGACGCAATTGAAGCCTACCCGGATCTGGCGGCATTGTTTGCGATCAACGATCCGTCAGCGTTGGGCGCGCGAGCCGCTCTGGAAGCGGCTGGCAAAGCCGATCAGGTCAGGATCATCGGATTCGACGGCGCGATTGAAGGCAAGCAGGCTATCTTGAGGGGACAAATCGTGTGCGATCCAATCCAGTTTCCAGACCAGATGGGACGCACGACGATTGACATGATTATCAAGTACTTTGACGGCGACGATGTCCCGCCTGAGGTTCTGATTCCCTCAAGTCTTTATTACCAGACAGATGCCGAGAAAGATCCTGCCTTGGTTCCAAAATAAATCTGCAGTGCAGTCAGTATTCTACTTGCCGCGTTCCAGGAAGTGACTTGTCATCAACGTATCAACAGGAGCGTAGTCGTCCGTCAGCAGTGGCGACGAGTCACCTCGACGTTCCAACAGAGCCGTAACTTCATGCTCCGGGAAGATATGAGCGTACGACCGATCCTTCCACCATGCGGTCGATGACTGTGTTGCAGCTTGAGCTCCTGTCGCACCATTAGAGTTGGCCGGGAATCGCCCGCCAATTACGTACACGCTGCGATCACGGTTCTTGTGCGTTTCAGGCGGAGCAAGCAGATGAGTTTCCCCGAACGAACTCTGCACAGTCCGCACGGCTGACGCGAGGAATCGGCCGGATTCCATCGCATCAATCACAGTCAGCAGGTAAACACCTTCCGGCTGCAGCAGTCGCTGAATGAGTCCGTTGTATTCGGCCGTCATTAAGTGATAAGGCACGGAGAAATCATTCACGGCGTCCTGAATCACAAGATCATAGGAAGCTGCCGGAGCGGCTTTCACGTACTGACGTCCATCCATATGAATCGAATTGATTCGTGTACCACGAGACAGGCCCAGAAGATCGTGAGCAATCTCTGTCACGGCTGGATCGATCTCCACGACGTCGATAATCACATCCTTTAGATCGGACTGTGATTCGACCCAACGAGGAAACGAATAGCCTCCGCCGCCGATGACGAGAACTCGCGGTGTACGACCAGCAGCTCGGGCATCCCGGGCCGCAGCGCGGGTGAAGTCGCCCTGAATCCGTTCATGCGGGTAATGCAGAAACGATGGGTCATCAAGATCAATGGCGGAATGAACTAGTCGATCCAGAACCAGCACCTTGACCTCACGTCCGTCAAGCACATCATCATCGACTTCAAGGCTGAAGTAGCGACTTTCGCGATCGTACGGTGATTTGCAGGTCAACAGCAGAGCAACCGCCGCCACCAGAAGTGCAGCAGGAATCGTTCGCAGATCAGACTTCTCGGCGGAGGTTTTAGAAACGTCGTCAGTGGCTTTGAGTGTCCCATTCCCTGTCAGCAATGCCAGAGCGACGGGGATCATGCCACAGAGGATGGTCGTTCGAATAGCGCCGAAAGTTTCAATGGAGAACCAGGCTGCGGCCAGGATTCCTACGATGCAGCCAACCGTTGACCATGCATAAAGTTGGCCGGAGATTTTCCCTGAATTCTTTACACTGCGGACAGACAGCCGAATCACTTGCGGAGTTATCGTACCGAACGCGATCGCAGGCAATAGAAACAGTGTGAATGACCAGGCCAGAATCTGCGGAATCAAAGGCATCTGCTTGAAGATGCCGCTGCTGACGACAAACTTCCAGAGAGGAGCTATCGCCAGAGTCGCCACAGCACAGGCAATCAGTGACTTCCGCAGAACCTGATGCGTTCCAAATCGTGTCGCAAGATTTCCGCCAAAAGCGTTACCGAACGACATCCCGGCCAGAATGACTCCAACAACGCCGGCGGACAGAAACATGGAAACGCCAACCAGTGGAGCCAGAATTCGAAACGCCGCGCCTTCCACGGCGCCAGTCACAAAGCTGCAGGCAAATACGATTAACAAGGCTTTGCGATACCATTGACGATCGATATCAGTAGTCGAATCATCTTCGTTCGTATTAACTGCACCATCGCTAAGCTTCTGGGTTCGCTTCTCACCAATCGCATGTCGACGGCCACCAATGAAAGTCGCCACAGCAAGAACGATCAAACTGGCGGCAGTCATCGATGTAATCACGCGGACGCCGAAGATGGCGAGCAATACGAAACCGGCGAGATAATTTCCGGCGAGACTTCCAAACGTACCCCACGCAAAGATTCGTCCGGCCACCGAGCCGATTTCGCGTGGATCATTGACTATGCTGCGAATCGATGGCGGTGTCACAAGACTGAGTACGATCCCCGGCAGAAGACATACGAAGAATGCTCCGGTGAAGATCTGTACCGAGAGGGAAAGCTGTCCGAACGCTACCGAGCTGGCCAGATTGTCGGCGATCACCGGCATCAGCAGCATTGAAATCGCCCCCGCGGCAAGGCTGCCTGAGATCAGCGTCACGGCCGAAAAACGATCGGCCAGTTTGCCTGCATAATGATTACCGATCGCAATGCCCAGCAAAAACACACCGATGATGGCGGACCATGTCTCGACAGAGGAACCAATCACCGGGGCCAGCAGACGAAAGGCAGCCTGTTGAGCGATCAACAAGGCCGCATTGGAAACAATGGCAACAGCAACGATCGTGAGTTTCCAGTCAGAGCTGACCGGAACCTTTTCACTGATTTCAGACGGAGATAAGTGTTCGTTTGCGGGGCGAGTTGGTTTCGTCGGAGGAGTAGCGACGCCGAGGGCTGTCATAGGAGTCAGTCCGGAATAAGCAGCAGGCAGAGTTGTTTGCAGTTCACGCTGTATGCGGCTCGGAATTCACGGATTCTGATCTCCGCTGAAGCTTCGCCACGAAAAAACGTAGCCCGAATACTGGCGGGGCAGCGTAAGAAACCCTGAGGGATTTCGGGAACACGCCAGCTCAATCGTTAAAAGCGGTAAACTCGTGACAGCCTGAGCGTGCATGCTCGCAAGAAATGGCTGCAAACATTCAGCCGTCCCCTCTGAAAGGCACGGCGGCCCCATGCGCGCACCGAATACTGGGCCTAAACCTATGATGAGACAGCTTCGAAGGGTGCCATTGGCCGACGGCGATGCGAAAATGTCAGGCGATGAACGTCGGCCGTGGTGGCTCCGTCGGTGTTGACTCGGATCAGCCGACTGCATACAGGAGCATAGGCCGCGACCGGTGCATGTACGCCTTTAATGACGATGGCCGCAAAGTCAGCCGGGTTCAGTCCCTGCGAAAGCACCTGATGCAAACTCATCGGGGCGACTCGCAAAGTTGTCGCAATGACCGTCACGCCGGAATCGCTTTCCAGAACAGCCGTTGGCCCCTGATTAAACTTCGAGTATCCACCATGCCGCGTTTCCGGTTCGGAGAACACGCCTTCACTGAGGCTCTTCACTTCGAAGCGATCCACCAGCGGTGCGCCGTGGCGAGCTGGGTCGATTTTCCCGCCAACACTTAGCGAAAGCGTGGTACCAACACCGCTCTTGGTGGCAGTGTGAACGACATCCGGATCCGCTATCACCGTGAGCAGTTTGCCGTGGCCATGCTGGAGCCATCCGTGAGTAATCCATGTTCCGTCGCCCGGACTTCCGCCGCCGACGTTGTCGCCCATTTCGAGCAAGCCCACAGGACGAGTCTTATCGGATGCCCGCACTTCATTGGCCATCGCGATGGCGTCTTCGACCGAGATCAACTGACCGGTGAATTCGTCCTTCATCGCCCACCAGAAGTCGGCTAGTTGTTTCGCGGCAGTTTCTGCAAGCTCCTGACTGTGTTCAGAAACGGCCAGCACCGCGCCACCCATTTCTTCGACGTCCGAATAAGGAAAACCATAGAGCCCACAGGCATTGATCATCCTTGGCTGTTTTTGGAGTCGATCGGCTTCGGCCCAGAATCGCTGACCGTGTTCCTCCTGCGTCGCTTGTCGTTCAATGTTGACGCACAAAGGCAGTTGAACCAGCGCGAGCTTGGGCGAAATTTCTCCGGCCAAAGTTCTTAACATGGTTCTCCCGGCGGCCAGACCCTGAGCTTTCTGGTCCAGATGGGGATTCGTGCGATAACCAAACAATGCGTTGCACTGCTGAGCCATCAACGGCGAAACATTCGCGTGCAGATCGAGCGTTCCGATGATCGGCATGTCCGGCCCGACGATCTTGCGAACTCGCTGCAGCCAATCGCCATCCGCATCCGGCGCGGGCACGGCGACAGTGGCACCGTGAGGAGCAACCAGCAGACCATCCAGAGGCATGGAACTTCGGAGAGCGTTCTCCAGTTGTTCGATCAGCGTTTGCCAGCAGTCTGCGGTGATGGCTCCATAAGGCATCGCTCGAGCGCCAAAGATTCCGACGAGTTCAATGTCTGGCTGATTCGACATCGCTTCGATGAATCCGCCGACTTCATGCTGGCTGCCTCGGAACGCATCGATCACTCCCTGACCGGTTGTCAGCAGGTTCGAACGGAAATGCTCGAGCGTTGTTGGTTCGTCGAGAAAGGTGTTGCTTTCATGCAGTAGTGCGATAATGCCGACGCGTTTCATTGAGACAA
>CANHVD010000412.1 GCA_947463775.1 Planctomycetaceae bacterium
GATTCATCAGGCCCCGCACAACCTCAGGGGATCCAGGAATGCGAGTCATACGTTGAGCGCGAATCACTTCCTGCACGCGATGAACTTCGACGCCGAGATACATCGTTCCAACACGGAAGGTGCAGTATGAATTTGAGGCCACCATGGATATTTCACTTTCGTGGATTTGTGCTGTTGAGAATTCAGATTTGAAATTTCAGATTCGAAACTTGAAATCTGGTATTTGAAATCGTCGAGGGGATTCGAAGCGAGAAGCCAGAGACTGGCGGCTACGCATTCATTGCGAGTTGTTCAAGATGAACCACTCGCGTCACCCTGCCGGCGATAATTCGCGTTTCACACGATTCATCCGAGAACGCCTGATCGGGCTCGTTAACGATGTCCACAATTCGTCCGACAACAACCCCGATGTTTCGTCGGCCATCGTTGTAGACGACCAGCGAAATAGCTCCGTGTTCGTCCGGCTCCACCTGACCGAAGTCGTTCAGTGAAACCAGCGGCATGATCTCGCCTCGGTATTGAACAACCTGCTGCCGTCCGGTTTTCTCGATCGATTCGGAGCGAATCTCTTCGAGTCGCGAAACACTCGACAGCGGAATCGCGGCTCTTGTCCCATCCTGAGGATCGACGATGAGCCATGAAATGCCCATGATGTTTTGTTCGCCTCGATTGTCTGAGTTGTCAATCAAAGATCGAGTTCCATGAGCGCTCAGAACGTGAGACTGTTGAGCAATCCCGAGGACGTCCAGAATCAGTGAGACGGTGCCGTCGCCCATGATGGTTGAACCCGCATAAGTGGCGAGCCCCTTCAGATGCTGACCAAGCGGCTTGACGACGATTTCCTGAGTGTCATTGATGTGGTCCACGACCAGCCCGAACTGGCGATCTTCCGCCTGCAGGACAACAATGTTCACAACATCACACGAACGACGTTCATCGTCCGATCGTCGCGGCCGCAGCTTCAGTTCTTCGTCAAGGAAGACCAGTGGCAGCAACTGGCCTCGAAGTCGATAGACAGGGACGGAATGCATGAGCTCGATATCTTTGCGAGCCCGCTCGCCTTCCAGTCGAACCAGTTCCAGCAGGCTGACCTGAGGAATGCAGTAACGATCCTCGTCACATGTGACAATCAGAGCCGGCACAATGGCCAGCGTCAGAGGAATCTTAATTCGCAGGGTCGTCCCCTGGCCCATGGTGCTGTGAATGTCGAGTGTTCCGCCGATCTTCTCGACGTTTGTCTTGACGACATCCATCCCGACGCCGCGGCCTGACACGTTCGTGACTTTGGCAGCCGTTGAGAAACCGGGCAACAGAATCAACTGGATTGCATCGCGATCGGGCATGGCCGCAGCCTGCTCCGGCGTAATCATTCCTTTTTCAATGGCCTTCTGACGCACTCGGTCCACATTGATCCCGGCACCATCGTCCGCGATTTCAATGTTGACCTGACCGCCTTCGTGGTACGCTCGCAGCCAGAGTGTTCCCTCCGCTGACTTCCCGTTGGCCTTACGAACTTCTGCCGTTTCGATCCCATGGTCGACGGAGTTGCGAACGATATGTGTCAATGGGTCTTTAATGGCTTCCAGAATCGTCTTGTCGAGTTCTGTCTCGGCACCATCCATCTTCACTTGAACCTGCTTGCCACAACTGATGGACAAGTCTCTTACAACGCGAGGCAGCTTGCTCCACGCATTGCGGATCGGCTGCATACGAGTCTTCATGACTCCTTCCTGCAGTTCCGTCGTGATCAGGTTGATTCTTTGAGAAGCCGCTGCCAACGCTGCGTCTTCAATTCCCTGACTAAACTGCATGATTTGATTGCGAGCCAGTACAAGCTCCCCGACAAGGTTCATCAGTTTGTCGAGCAGATGTACGTCGATGCGGACCGAAGAATCAGCCGCTGAGCCGCCTCCGTTACCGCCTTCACCGTTGTCAACAGGACGGGCTTCCTTCTTCACGGCCGGGACTGCTGCCGATGGCTTTGCCGGAGCAGGATGCTCATCATCATGGTCTGCGGCAACTTCCACTATAGTCTTCGACACGGTCGCTGGTGTTTCCGTCGGAGCTGCCTCGGACGACACGACCTTAGTCTTTGATTTGCTGCTCTTCGATTTCTTGCTCTTTGTTGTCGACTCAGCGACAGCCGCTGCGACATCGTTGCTGAGCTCTCGAATGACTTGCTCGACTTCAATCTCAGCCTGTTCGGTGGTTGATGCCGGAGCTGCCGGCGGTGCTGCCGACTCGCCGTTCTTTAGTCGTCCCAACGTGGCAACCAGAGTTTCATAGGCTTCTTCGCCTTCTGTACCAGTGCTGTCGATCTGTCCCAGAATGCTGCGAACAGCATCCACCATGGACAAGAGCCCCGATGTGATTTCTGCGTTCAACTGCAACGCACCGTCGCGCAACCGCACTAGAAGGTTTTCACCGACGTGCGTAATGTGCTCGAGCTTCGGGAAGGCCAGGAACCCCGACGTGCCCTTGATGGTGTGAATCGTGCGAAAGATACTGGACAACCGACTGCGGTCATCAGGAGCATCCTCCAGCGCCATCAGGTCCTTGTCCAACTGGTCAAGGTTCTCGTAACTCTCTACCAAAAACTCTTTGACGATATCGTCGAGCATTTCCACGGGTGTCTACCTTTCGCTTCGCGCTCTTTCACGCGTCAGAGAAATGTTGAATGACAAACCGCTAAGGGGCGGTCGTCGCGTTCCCGTGATCGTTTAACTGCGTTGCTTTCTTGCTACGCAATCTTTGCGCATGTTGCCTGTTTTCAACACGCTGGTGCAGTTGTGCCGACTTTGCCATCTTAATTCGCGTTAACCCTGCCCTCCCGACGCAGTAAGCTCATCTTCCGTGGCGGTGAGATTTTTACGACGTGCCGCGCTTACCGTAGCGGGGCATTCGTCCCAGCACCGCGGACTGAATCACACATCTCAAATGTGAAATTTCAGATCTCAAATTGGCATTCGCTGTCGCATGGCCCGTGTGGCCGGCAGCTCCTCATTTCTCCGCCACGAACTTCACCGGCAATGGAATGTCCAGAGTATCCTTGTTCGCCGTAAAGCCATCTCCCGCGATGTCGACGAACACGGGATTGCTTAAAGCGGTCGGATGCTGATTTCCCCACATCGGGCCCATGATGTCTCCCAGAACCTGAGTTCGATGCCCCGTCAGAACAACAATATGCGCATCCTCAGTCAGTTCCACATCGACCGTGCGATCAAACTTCACGACATCCGTGCCAAACATGTCCGGGTGTGTGTCCCGAGAGAACGTCAGTTTGTCACTGCGACGCCCGTTGACCAGGACAATCACCGTGTCAACGTCCAGCCAGTTCGGACATTGAACTCGGATCTTCGCACGCACCTTCTTTGACTTCGCGACCAGATCCTGCCCGGAGATGACCGGGTCTTGATTTGACTCTGCTTCCGTGAAGATCGCTTCAAGATAGGGGCCATTCGACATAATCAAATGGCCTTCGCGTGAGGCATCTCTCATCTCATCAGAGTTGATCTTTGCCGGATCATCGGTTGAGGATCTGATCCATAATTTCAATCCGCCCGAACCGTGAAAGTTGTAGTGCGAGTCAGTATTGACGACTCCGTAGATGCGGAATCCCTGGTTCAGAAGCTGCAGCCAGTTCAGCGCCGTCTGGTTGCCAATCGTCTTGCCGTCTCGCACTTCAAACTGCGAAGGCTTCAGCAGCGGATCAATCGGATGAATTTCCATGACGTTCATCAAACTGAATGATCGTGAGTAGCCTTCATCCGGAGTTTTGTTGCCGTCGCGATCATAAAATAGCCAACCAAGATCCGGATGATTCTGCTGAATCAGTTTCACACTGTTGTTGTCCCACGCGGCAATGCGTTCCATCTGCGTTTCCGGACTGGCATCCGTCACCGGCGCGCCGCCGTCTTGTGTGCGAGGCTTAAAGATCAACGGGAACACATTCTGGTGATTCAATGGCAGAGGTGTCCCGGTCAGCTCCATTCCGGACACAGTCGCCATAAAGGCCTTCGCGCGGAGTTGCGTCAAGTGATGCTCATAAGTGCTGATGCGGTTATGCTCGGTGCACGGAGCAAACTCGATGTGCTCCCCGATGAGATTCAACACCCGTCCCAGCTGGCTGGAGGTGTTATCGCCGGACGGAGAACTGTGACTGTGAAAATCCGCACTGACCCAGCCCGTCGTATCCACGACGCGGGGCAACTTGACAGACATATCGGTTGTTTTTCCATCATCAATCTTCAGCGTGCGATACTCCGCGTGATATTCCGAACCACGACTCACGGTTAGTTCATATTCTCCGGCCTCCAGAGCGACTTCCACTCGACCGTTGGCGGTGTAGGCCAGATTTTTTACGAGCTGTTCGCCAGTCTCCGGAGCCCAGTCCGGCGTTGGCGTCTCACCTTTGCCCTTAAACTGAAGCTTGGCCGGAATATCGCGTCCCTGAGCATCCGTGATCAGGATTCTTGCGTTGCCCTGCGTGAGATCATCCAGCTTAATCTCGATCACGCCCTTCTTTGACACTTCAAAAGTCCGAGGCTTCAATTCTCGTCCCGCGAGGCTTACTTTCGCGGTGTACTCGCCTCGCGGCAGACGAACCTGAGTCACACCATCGCTTCCGGCGACTGTCGTTCCACGACTTGTCTCACCGGAGCTCAGAGCGAGACGAGCGTAGGAGACGTGCCGACCATTGGAGGTTATTGCGATAGCGACTTTCTCCAGACTGTCACCATGACCAGTCGACTCGTCATAGTCTGCCATCACATTCGGGAGATCCCAGTTCACAAAGATGTGCCGAACCAGCTCAAAACTTTCGCCCGGCTTTATCACAATCGGCTTTCCATCAATCGGTTCGTACACCAGCATCGATTCGCGAGCGTTCCCGTTGACTCGAATACGATACCCCGGAGCGTGAATGCCATAAGCTTGTCGCCAGAAAACATCATGCACCCAGAACAGATCATGCGTTCCTGCCGGAGACTTGAGCATGTCTTCCTTACCGCCATCGGCTCGCACATCATCTTCCAGTGCAAGAGTCAGGTCGGCTTTCGTCGTGTTCGTCCACACAGACGTCGCCGTCAAGTATTTTGCATCGCCGGGCAGGCTCCAGATGACCGAATAAGCCGCCTTGCTGTCCGAACCTTCAGCACTGACGGTGACACTTCCATCACCGGTCTTCAGGCCGGAAAACGCGAAGGCTCGCCGCCCCGGATAGAATGCACTCAGCTGATCGCTTTCAAAGTTTCTGCGTGTGAGGTCGATCAAACAGCCGCCAATCTCGCGAACCGTCATATTTGCATTTCGAGTCGCTACCGGCTGAGCAATCACGGCCCTGAGATGCTGATTCTGTAGTGTGGTGTCGCCATAGATGGCATCCACCTCCTTGCCCTGCGGAACCAATGCATCCCAGTTTTCAGCATTCAGCTCCTGAACAACTGTCGCCTCCTGCGCGATCAGAGAATCCGTATGCACCAGACCTGAAGCAACTACGGCGGCCGAAACGAGAATTGCTACTCGGGAGCCGTTACGGAAAGGATTGTTCACGAGCATTCGCCGAACTCCGGGAATAAAGGGAGGCACTCATATGTGTTCCGCATCTTTTCTGTTGTTCTCGGTATTCGCAAGCCAATCAATGTTAAGTTTCGAAACGCACTGCCAACCAAATCGTCTTTGCCAGCCTGCTTTGTCGTGGCCGCTCTCTCGCCCTTAGCGCTGTTGTTCTAC